>JAOPVN010000417.1 GCA_025966175.1 Modestobacter sp.
GCAGCCGCGCTCGCGCGGTCGACGGGCGCCAGCGAGTCGGCTGCGTGAGCGCCGAGCCGGCGGTCACGGCCGTCCAGACCCCGGCCCCTGCCGCCCCGACCGGGCGGCGGGTACGGCGGGCGGCCGACGTCGGCACGCTCGTCGAGCGCGCCCGCGAGGGCGACGCCCGCTCGGTGGCCCGGCTGATCTCACTGGTCGAGGACGCCAGCCCGTTGCTGCGCGAGGTCGCCGCAGCGCTGGCGCCGCACACCGGCCGGGCCCGCGTGCTCGGGCTGACCGGCCCGCCCGGTGTCGGCAAGTCGACGACGACGACCGCCCTGGTGCGCGCGTTCCGGCAGGCCGGGCAGCGGGTCGGCGTGCTCGCCGTGGACCCCTCGTCGCCGTTCTCCGGGGGTGCGCTGCTCGGTGACCGGGTGCGGATGCAGGACCACGCCGGCGACAGCGGCGTCTACATCCGGTCCATGGCCTCCCGCGGGCACCTGGGTGGGCTGGCCTGGGCGACCCCGCAGGCGTTGCGCGTCCTCGATGCCGCGGGCTGTGACGTCGTGCTGATCGAGACCGTCGGCGTGGGGCAGTCCGAGCTGGAGGTCGCCTCGCTGGCCGACACCACGCTGGTGCTGCTCGCGCCGGGCATGGGCGATGGCATCCAGGCCGCGAAGGCCGGCATCCTCGAGGTGGCCGACGTCTTCGTGGTGAACAAGGCCGACCGGGACGGCGCCGACCAGACCGTGCGCGATCTGCGCGCGATGCTCTCCCTCGGTGGCCGGCACACCCAGACGGGCGCCTGGCGTCCGCCGATCGTGAAGACCATCGCCTCCCGGGACAGCGGCAGCGGCGTCGAGGACGTCGTCGCCCGGATCGAGGAGCACGCCGCCTGGCTGGCCTCCTCCGGTGAGGACCAGCGGCGCCGGGTGGAGCGGGCCGCCCGCGAGGTCGAGGCCATCGCGCTGGCCGGCCTGCGCGAGCGGATGGGCGACGTGCACGGCTCGGCGGCGCTGGGGGTGCTGGCCGAGCAGGTGGTGGCCGGCGAGACCGACCCCTATCGCGCGGCGGACGAGCTCGTCGCGCAGCTCTGACCTCAGGCGGGGCAGGATGGCCGGGTGAACGGGACCCCGGACGCCGTCGTCGTCGGAGCCGGACCGAACGGTCTGGCGGCCGCGTTGCGGCTGACCGCAGCCGGTCTGTCGGTGCGCGTGGTCGAGCGCGGCGACCGGGCAGGCGGCGGGATGCGCACCGAGGAGCACATCCGGCCGGGGTTCTGGCACGACGTCTGCTCGACGGTGCACCCGATGGCGGCTGCCGCGCCGTTCTTCCGCGAGTTCGACCTGGCCTCCCGCGGCGTCCGGCTGCTGCAACCGGAGATCAACTTCGCCCACCCGCTGGACGGCGGCCGGGCCGCGCTGTCGTACCCCTCGTTCGAGCGCACCGCCGAGGGCCTCGGGGAGGACGCCGTGGGCTACCGACGGCTGTTCGGCCCGCTGCTGCGGCACGCCGACGACATCGTCGACTTCTTCCTCACCTCGGCGTTCCGCCGGCTGCCCGTGCGCGGGGCGCCCGCGATCACCAAGTTCGGCCTGGAGGGGCTGCCCAACGTCGCCTTCCTGGCCCGCCGGTACTTCCAGCACGACGAGGCCCGGGCACTCCTCGCCGGCGCCGCGGCGCACGGGATGCTCGACCTCACCCGGCCGCTCACCGCGGCCCTCGGGATGTTCCTGGGCATGCTGAGCCACCACGAGGGCTGGCCGCTGATCGAGGGCGGCTCGCAGAAGCTGGCCGACGCGATGGTCACCGCCCTGGAGCAGCAGGGCGGGGAGCTCGTCACCGGGCACGAGGTGACCGACCTGCGGGAGTTCCACGGCGTGCCGGCGGTACTGCTGGACACCTCGCCGGGGGCGTTCGTGGCGATGGCCGGCAACCAGCTGTCCGACGGGTACCGCCGCTGGGTGCGGCGCTACCGGCACGGCCCCGGCGTCTTCAAGATCGACTGGGTGCTCTCCGAGCCGGTGCCGTGGGCGAACCCGGACGTGCGGCGGGCCGGCACCATCCACGTCGCCGGGACGATGGAGGAGACGATCGCGGGGGAGGCGGCGCCGGCGCACGGCCGGCTGGCCGAGCGGCCCTACGTCCTCGCCGTCCAGCCGACCGTCGTCGACCCGACCCGGGCGCCGGCGGGCGGGCACGTCCTGTGGGCCTACGTGCACGTGCCGCACGGGTCCACCGTCGACGCGACCGAGGCGATCGAGGCCCAGATCGAGCGGTTCGCCCCCGGCTTCCGGGACACCATCGTCGGCCGGCACACCATGCACGCCGGGGAGATGGAGCACTGGAACCCCAATGACGTCGGTGGCGACATCTCCAACGGTGAGGCGTCGCTGCGGCAGATGCTGGCCCGCCCGGTGCCGCGGTGGAACACCTACAAGACGCCGATCACCGGCACCTACCTCGCCTCGGCGGCGACCCCGCCCGGCCCTGCGGTGCACGGGCACTGCGGCGACAACGCCGCGCGGGTGGCGCTGCGGGAGGTCTTCGGCATCCGGAAGGCCCCGCCGCTGCGCCCCGCCCCTCGGGCCTGACGCCCCATCTCCATCGAGAGCCGGGGAGGCCGGCTCACAACTCGCGGAACGGGCGAGGAGTCGCTCGGGGCCGTCGTGCAGGGCGTTGTGCCGCGTCGGCCGCTGCCGGGGGCTCCAGCTCGGGTCCAGGGCCAGGCGTTGGGCTGTGGGCGTGAAGGGGAGCCAGCCAGGCCGCCGGACCAGTCGGTGTCGGCGACGTAGGCCTTCGACGGCACCCCGGCCCGGGCGCCCGTCAGCGGGTCGACCGTCAGGCCGGCGCGGCCGGAACTCTCGACGTACCAGGCGCGCTGGTCGTCGTTGGTCATCGACCAGCACGAATCGACGTTCATCCGGACGCCGGACGCCGGACGCCGGACGCCGGCTGCTCTCGGCCCTGACGGCTCGACAGCGTGCCCAGCTGGCCGCCGCCCTCGAGGTCATAGGCCGACGAGCTCGACGGCCGAGGAGCGCAGCGGACCGGCTTCTCGGCGTGATTCCGCCCCGCCTTCGGGGTCCAACTAGCCTCTGGGGCCATGGTGCAACCGCTGGGCCTGCCCTTCGACCCGATCGAGCGCGCCGCGCAGACCTGGGAGCAGCGGTTCGGCCCGGCCGCGTCGATGCGGGCGGCGACGAGCGTCTTCCGGGTCCAGCAGATCCTGCTCGCCCGCTTCGACGAGGCCCTCAAGCCGCACCGGCTGACCTTCGCCCGCTACGAGGTGCTGGTGCTGCTGACCTTCTCGCGCACCGGCCAGCTGCCGCTGAAGGTGATCGGCAGCCGGCTGATGGTCCACCCGACCAGCGTCACCAACGCGATCGAGCGGCTGGTCGGGGCCGGTTACGTCGAGCGGCGCCCCAACCCGTCCGACGGGCGCGGCGTGCTCGCGGCGATCACCGATGAGGGCCGGGCCGTGGTCCCGCCGGCCACCGAGGCGCTGACCAGCCAGGACTTCGGCCTCGCGGACCTGCCCGAGGCCGAGCTGGACACCGTGTACGAGCTGCTCAAGAAGGTCCGGCTGGGCGCCGGTGACGTCGCGCAGGACTGAGCAGCGCAGGTGCTGGCGGGGAGATAGTTGGACGTCCTAGCATCTGGCCCATGACGCAGGAGCCGGGCAGTGCCGCCCGCAGCCGTTGGCAGCAGCGTTACGACGCCGCCCTGGCCGCCGGGCTGGTGCGCGACGCGGACTTCACGACGCTGTCCGGCCGGGACGTCGAACCCGCCTACGGGCCGGCCGACGAGACGTCGGTGCCCGGGTTCGAGCGGATCGGCTGGCCCGGGGAGTTCCCCTTCACCCGCGGCCTGCACGCGACCGGCTACCGAGGCCGGGCCTGGACGATCCGTCAGTTCGCCGGCTTCGGCAACGCCCGGCAGACCAACGAGCGCTACCGGATGCTGCTGGCCGAGGGCGGTGGCGGGCTGTCGGTCGCCTTCGACATGCCGACGCTGATGGGCCGGGACTCCGACGACCCGCGGGCCCTGGGGGAGGTCGGCCACTGCGGGGTCGCCGTCGACTCCGCCGCGGACATGGACGCGCTGTTCGACGGCATCCCGCTGCAGGACACGACGACGTCGATGACGATCAGCGGCCCCGCCGTCCCGGTCTTCTGCATGTACCTGGTCGCGGCCGAACGCCAGGGCGCCGACCTCGCGCAGCTCAACGGCACGCTGCAGACGGACATCTTCAAGGAGTACATCGCGCAGAAGGAGTGGCTGTTCGCCCCCGAGCCGCACCTGCGCCTGATCGGCGACCTGATGGAGTACTGCGCCGAGCACATCCCCGCCTACAAGCCGATCTCGGTCTCGGGCTACCACATCCGTGAGGCCGGCTCGACCGCCGCGCAGGAGCTGGCCTACACCTTGGCCGACGGCTTCGCCTACGTGGAGCTGGGGCTCTCGCGCGGGCTGGACATCGAGCAGTTCGCCCCCGGGCTGTCGTTCTTCTTCGACGCGCACATCGACTTCTTCGAGGAGATCGCCAAGTTCCGCGCCGCCCGGCGGATCTGGGCGCACTGGCTGCGCGACGTGTACGGCGCCCGGACGGCGAAGGCCCAGCAGTTGCGGTTCCACACCCAGACCGCCGGGGTCTCGCTCACCGCCCAGCAGCCGGACAACAACATCGTGCGGACGGCGGTCGAGGCGCTGGCCGCCGTGCTGGGCGGCACCAACTCGCTGCACACCAATGCCCTGGACGAGGTGCTGGCGCTGCCCAGCGCGCGGGCCGCACAGATCGCGCTGCGCACCCAGCAGGTCATCGCCGAGGAGACCGGCGTCGCCAACGTGGCCGACCCGCTGGGCGGCTCCTGGTACGTCGAGGCGCTCACCGATTCCCTCGAGCGCCAGGCCGAGGAGACCTTCACCCGGATCCGCGAGATGGGCTCCGACGGCACCATGACCGCCGGCATCCTGCGCGGCATCGAGGACGGCTGGTTCACCGGCGAGATCGCCGAGGCGGCGTTCACCTACCAGCGGGCCGTGGAGAAGGGCGAGAAGAAGGTGGTCGGCGTCAACACGCTGACCGGAGCCGGGGACGCCGGCGACTCCCTGGAGATCCTCCGGGTGAGCCATCAGGTCGAGACCGATCAGCGCGCCGAGCTCGCCGCCCGGCGGCAGGTCCGCGACGACGACACGGCCCGTGCCGCGGTGGCCCGGATGGTCGAGGTGGCCCGCACCGGGGAGAACCTCGTCCCGGCGATGCTCGACGCCGCCCGGGCCGAGGCGACGCTGGGGGAGATCTGCGACGCGCTGCGCGCCGAGTGGGGCACCTACACCGAGCCGGCCCGCTTCTGAGCGAGGCGGATCCGGTGTCCTCCGGACCACGGGGTGGCGCTGTCGTACCGGGCCCCGCCGCCCGCTCGCCGGACGGTGGGATGATCGAGGTCATGCAGCCCAACCGTCCCGCTCGAACCGATCCCCGAGCCGCCGCTCAGCAGGTCCGGATGGCCGCCTCGCTGGCGGGGGCGGTCGACCTCGCCGCGGTGCAGGCGCGCAACGAGGCCGCAGCCCGCGCCCAGAACGCCCCGCCGCCGAGTGCCGCCGTCCCGGCCGGTGCGCCGGGCAGCGCCGTCGTCGACGTCACCGAGGCGACCTTCCAGTCCGAGGTGCTCGACCGGTCCTTCCAGGTCCCGGTCGTGCTCGACCTGTGGGCCGAGTGGTGCGGCCCGTGCAAGCAGCTCTCCCCGGTGCTGGAGCGGCTGGCGGCCGAGGGCGCCGGCTCCTGGGTGCTGGCCAAGGT
>JAOPVN010000452.1 GCA_025966175.1 Modestobacter sp.
CGCCGTACGGCCAGCCGCCGTACGGCCAGCCGCTGGCCGGCCCACCGACCCCGCCCAGCGCCGGCGCGCCGGGGGAGCGCCCCAGCGGCGGCTGAACCCGTCACCGGACCGGCCCCCGCGGGCGTGACTTGAGTCGGCCCGGCGCGTGCGACGCGCGCCCGGCGCCCGGCCTTGCGACAGTGGACAGGTGACCTCCGTGCTGGCGCGCCTGCCGACCCTCGGGCAGGGGCGGCCGGGGGATCGCCGCGGGCCGCCCGGCGGCTGGCTCGCCGCGGCCACGACCCTGACCGTCACGATCACCGGGCTGCTCGGACTCGGGCTCGCGCTCGTCGTCGTGCAGACCCTGGACCCCGACGGCGGGCTGCCCGTGGGCTCGTCGGCGCGGCTGGCCGGCCAGCTCTGGCTGCTCGCTCAGGGGGCGGAGCTCGAGCTGCCCTCCGGTCCACTGCGGCTGGCCCCGCTGCTGCTCACCGCCGGGATCGCCTGGGGACTGAGCCGGGCGGCAGGTTCGGTCGTGGCGCTGCGCGAGCTGGCCGGGGCGGCCGAGGTGGGCCGGGTCCTGGCCGTCGTCGTGGTGGTGCACGCCGCCGTCACCGCGGTGCTCGCCCTGGCGGTGCGGACGCCCGGTGCGTCGGTGGACCTGGTGCGCGCGGTGGTCGGGGCCACCGTGCTGGCGATCGTCGCGGGCGGCTTCGGCGTGCTGCGCGACTCCGGCCTGAGCGCCGAGGTCGCCGACCGCTTCCCCGGACCGGGACGGGCGCTGGCCCGCGCGGTCGTCGTCGGCACCCTCACCCTGGCCGCCTGCTGCACCGCCGTCATCGCGGTCGCCCTGGTGGACGACGTCGCCGGGGTGGGCCGGCTGGTCACCGGGCTCGGCGGGGCGAGTGCCGGCGCGGCCGGACTGGTCGGGCTCAGCGTGCTCCTGCTGCCCAATGCCGCGGCGGCCGTGATGGGCCTGGCGGCCGGCCCGGGGTTCCTGGTCGGCGCGGGCACGTCGGTGTCGGTCGCCGGGGTGACGCTGGGCAGCGTGCCGGCGCTGCCGCTGATGGCTGCCCTGCCCGACACCCAGGCGGTGCCGCTGCTCGCCTTCGTCTCCCAGGTGCTGCCGGCGATCGCTGGTCTGGTCACCGGCGTCGTGGTCGGCCGCCGGCTGGGCGACGCCGACGGTGGCGCCCTCACCGCTGCGCTGTGGGGCGTGGTCGCGGGCGTCGGCGTCGGCGTCCTCACCGGGCTGTGGGTGCTGGTGGCCGGCGGCCGGCTCGGCGACGCCGGCCTGGCCGAGGTCGGTGCACCGGCGCTCGCCACCGGGCTGGCCATCGCCGCCCAGGCCGGGATCGCCGCCGTACCAGCGGCCGCGGTGAGCCGCTGGCGGTCCCGGGGCTGACCGGGCCGGGGAGGGCCTCGGGGGCGACGGCTAGGGTTGGCGAACGTGTCCGCCGACGCATCCACCGTCCAGCGGTCCAGCACCGCCGGATCGAGGGTCGTCGTCCTGCTGTCCGGCGCCGGCACGCTCTGCGCCGCGCTGCTGGGCGCTGCCGCCGAGCCGGAGCACCCCTTCGAGATCGTTGCCGTCGGTTCCGACCGCCCTGATGCCCCGGGCCTGGCCCACGCGCGCGAGCGTGGGGTCGAGACGTTCGTGACCGCGCTGGGGGAGCACGCCGACCGCGCCGCCTGGGACCGGGCACTGGCTGCGGAGCTCACTGGTCGCCGTCCGGACTGGGTGGTGTGCGCCGGCTTCATGAAGCTGCTGGGCCCCGCTGTCCTTGCTGCCTTCGCCGGCCGCGTGGTCAACACCCACCCGGCGTTGCTGCCCGCCTTCCCCGGCGCGCACGCCGTGCGGGACGCCCTCGCCGCCGGGGCGAGGACCACCGGCGCCACCGTGCACCTGGTCGACGCCGGTGTCGACACCGGTCCGGTGCTCGCGCAGCGGACCGTCCCGGTGCTGCCGGACGACGACGAGGCGCGCCTGCACGAACGGATCAAGAACGTGGAGCGCGAGCTCCTGGTGCAGACCCTGGCCGGCCTGGTGGCCGCCGGGCTGCCCCCGACCGTCGCACCCAACGAGGAGAGCAACCGATGAGCGACCGCATCCCCGTCCGCCGCGCGCTGCTCGGCGTCTACGACAAGAACGGGGTCGAGGACCTGGCCCGCGGGCTCGCCGCCGCCGGCGTCGAGCTGGTCAGCACCGGGGCCACCGCCGCCCGGATCGCGGCCGCCGGCCTGCCGGTGACCCCGGTCGAGCAGGTCACCGGCTTCCCCGAGTGCCTGGACGGGCGGGTCAAGACGCTGCACCCCGCGGTGCACGCCGGGATCCTCGCCGACCGGCGCAAGCCGGACCACGTGCGCCAGCTCGAGGAGCTGGGCATCGCGCCGTTCGACCTGGTCGTGGTGAACCTCTACCCGTTCAGCGACACCGTGGCCTCCGGTGCCTCGCCCGACGAGTGCATCGAGCAGATCGACATCGGCGGCCCGGCGATGGTGCGGGCGGCGGCGAAGAACCACCCGTCGGTCGCCGTCGTCGTCGACCCGGGCCGCTACGCGGAGGTCGTCGAGGCGGTGACGGCCGGCGGCTTCACGCTGGCCCAGCGGCAGGGCCTGGCCGCCGAGGCGTTCCGGCACACCGCTGCCTACGACGTCGCCGTCGCGTCCTGGATGGGCAACGTGCTGGCTCCCGACGACGAGAGCGGCTTCCCCGCGTGGGTCGGCGGCAGCTGGGAGCGGGCCGACGTGCTGCGCTACGGGGAGAACCCGCACCAGGGCGCCGCCCTGTACCGCAGCGGGCAGCCCGGGCTGGCCGACGCCGAGCAGGTGCACGGCAAGCAGATGTCCTACAACAACTACGTCGACACCGACGCCGCATGGCGGGCCGCGCACGACCACACCGACCCGTGCGTGGCGATCATCAAGCACGCCAACCCGTGCGGGATCGCCGTCGGCGCCGACATCGCCGCGGCGCACCGCAAGGCGCACGCCTGCGACCCGGTGTCGGCCTTCGGCGGGGTCATCGCCGCCAACCGCGAGGTGGACCTGACGCTCGCCGAGCAGATCTCGGAGGTCTTCACCGAGGTCGTCGTCGCCCCCTCCTTCACCGCGGACGCGCTGGCCGTGCTGACCCAGAAGAAGAACATCCGGCTGCTGCGCATGCCCGAGGCGCCGCGGCTCTCGGTCGAGCTGCGGGCGGTCAGCGGCGGGCTGCTGCTGCAGACCGCCGACCGGATCGACGCCCCCGGCGACGACCCGACGAGCTGGACGCTGGCGGCCGGCCAGCCCGTGGACGCCGCCGGCCTCGACGACCTGGTCTTCGCCTGGCGCGCGGTCCGCGCCGTCAAGAGCAACGCCATCCTGCTGGCCAGCGACAAGGCCACGGTGGGCGTCGGCATGGGGCAGGTCAACCGGGTGGACTCCGCCCGGCTGGCCGTCGCGCGGGCGGGGGAGCGGGCCACCGGGGCCGTCGCCGCGTCCGATGCGTTCTTCCCCTTCGCCGACGGGCTGCAGGTGCTGCTGGACGCCGGGGTGCGCGCCGTCGTCCAGCCGGGTGGTTCGGTGCGTGACCCGGAGGTCATCGCCGCCGCCGAGGCGGCCGGGGTGACCATGTACCTGACCGGCACCCGCCACTTCGCGCACTGAACAAGGACCCCGCTGCCCCCCACGCCTCGCAGGCTCGGCGCGGGGCCCTGCAGCGGGGCCGGAGGTACTCATGACGCGGAACGAACCGCCACCGGAGCCGGGCACCGTCTGGGAGGACGAGGACTTCGCCCGCGTCGACTGGGACTGGGTGGAGCTGGAGCGGGTCACCTTCATCGGCTGCCGGTTCGATGACGCGTCGCTGTCGGAGCTGGTCACGAAGAAGTGCGTGTTCGAGCGGTGCGTGCTCACCGGCGTCGCGCTGTCGGGCTCCAAGCACGACGGGACGGCGTTCCTGTCCTGCCGGTTCGACCGGGCGAAGCTGTTCGACGTCACCTGGACCGGCTGCAAGCTGACCGGCTCGCAGTTCCCCGGGGCCACGATGCGGCCGATGACGTCGACCGACTGCGACTGGTCCTACGCCTCCCTGCGCGGCGTGGACCTGTCCGGCGTGGACCTCTCGGGGCAGAAGCTGACCGAGGCCGACCTCACCGAAACCGACCTGCGGGAGTCCGACCTCACCCGCGCGGACCTGCGGCACGCCCGGCTGCAGAGCACCCTGCTGCGCGGAGCCGACCTGCGCGGGGCGGACACCGACGGGATCAACTGGCGCGGCTTCGACGCGACCGGGGTGCGGCTGGACGTCGTCCAGGCGGTGCTGTTCGCCCGCGCCCACGGCGCCCTCGTCGCCGACTGACCGCCGCGCGGGGTCGAGCCGCCTGCTCGACCTCAGTGGCGGCGGCCGACCTTGGGGCCGGTCATCAGGGCCTTGAGCGCGCCGAGGAAGCCGAGCCCGCCGACCGCGACGGTGAACCAGGCGCCGACCGCCCAGCGCTGCAGGCCCCACTGCGCATCCGCGAGCGGCACCAGCACCCCGGCCGCCACGACGAGGGCGACCAGCAGGGCGAGCACTCCCAGCAGCCGGTGCGTCTTGGCCGGGATGAACAGGAGCAGGCCCAGCACGAACAGCGCCACCCCGCCGTACACCACCGCCAGCGGCTCCCAGGTCCCGCGGTCGGCGAGCCGTTGCGGATCGCCGAGGTCGTCGACGCCGTCGCGCAGCAGGTCCAGGCCGGTGCCGCCGCCGTGAATCCAGACCACGAGCAGGCTGATGCCGGCGGCGATGCCGGCGAGCAGGAGCAGCAGCCCCGCCACGCTGTCCGCGCGGCGCACCACGACGGGGGCGTCGCGGTACTCCGGACGGGTCGAGGCGCCGTCGTCATCGGTGCGGTTCCCCCGCGGGGCGTCGTGCCGGACGTCGTCCCACTGCCGGGAGGGCGCGCCGGTGTCCCCGGTCCGTGGGGCCGGGTACACCGGCGCCATGCCGACCACCGTGTCCTGGCGGTCGTGGCGCTGTACCGGCTCGACGACCTCCGTCGGTTGGTCGGCCAGCGGCTGGCCGGGCAGCGGCGCACCTGGGGACGCGGAGCTGCCGTGCGGTGCGGCGTACCGGCCGTCGGGCTCGCTCATGAGGGCTCCCTCCGCGCGCAGGAAGGGGGACCCGCGCGGCTGTCGGTGCCGTCGAGCCTAGGGCGGTGACCGGCGTCGGGCAGACTGCAACACGTGGGTGCGACGACTCTGGACGGCAAGGCGACCGCAGCGGCGATCCGGGCCGAGCTGACCGAACGGGTGGCCGCCCTGGCGGCGGCCGGACGGCGCCCGGGACTGGGCACGCTGCTCGTCGGGGACGACCCGGGCAGCCGGTGGTACGTCTCCGCCAAGCACAAGGACTGCGCGCAGGTCGGCATCGCCAGCATCCAGCGGGAGCTGCCCGCCACCGCCGACCTGGCCGAGGTCCTCGCCGTCGTCGACGAGCTCAACGCGGACCCGACCTGCACCGGCTACATCGTGCAGCTGCCCCTGCCGCGCGGGATCGACGAGAGCGTCGTCCTGGAGCGGATGGACCCGGCCAAGGACGCCGACGGGCTGCACCCGGTCAACCTGGGCCGCCTCGTGCTCGGCGTCCCCGGGGCGCTGCCCTGCACGCCGGTGGGCATCGTCGAGCTGCTGCGGCGCTACGACGTCCCGATCGCCGGCGCCGAGGTCGTCGTCGTCGGCCGCGGCATCACCGTGGGCCGGCCGCTGGGTCTGCTGCTCACCCGCCGCACCGAGAACGCCACCGTGACGCTGTGCCACACCGGCACCCGCGAGCTGGCCGCGCACACCCGCAACGCCGACGTGATCGTGGCCGCGGCGGGGGTCCCCGACCTCATCACCGCCGACATGGTCAAGCCCGGCGCCGCCGTCCTGGACGTCGGGGTGAGCCGGGTCGACGGCAGGATCGCCGGGGACGTCGCCGCCGACGTGCGCGAGGTCGCCGGCTGGGTGGCCCCGAACCCGGGCGGGGTCGGACCGATGACCCGGGCGATGCTGCTGGCCAACGTCGTCCTCGCCGCCGAGCAGGCAGCCGGGGCCGAGGCGCTGACGGCATGACCGGCCCGGCCGCCCGCCCGGCCCCGGTGCGCACGGTGCAGCAGCCACGTCCGCCGCTGTACCTGCGGCACCCCCTGCTGGCCGGCTTCCTCCGGCAGTGGCCGCTGCTGATGGTCATCGTCGCGGTCGGCGTGGGGCTGCTGCTGGTGGCCGCCGAGCAGTGGCGGGCCGGGCTGGTCGTGATGGGTCTGGCGCTGGTCCTCGCCGGCCTGCTGCGGCTGCTCCTCCCGCTCCGTAAGATCGGCTTCCTCGCCGTCCGCAGCCGGCCGGTCGACGTCGCCCTCACCACCGGCGCGGGGCTCGCCCTGGCCATCGTCGCGCTGGCCATCCCATACACCTGACCAGGTGCGGACGGCCCCCGCATGGCCGGGTGACCCCGCCCGGGGATAGGTTGGCGGGCATGGCAGAGCGGGCGCGGAACGGCAAGGTGACCGTCGTCGGCGCCGGTTTCTACGGCTCCACCACAGCGTTGCGGCTGGCGGAGTACGACGTGTTCGAGACCGTCGTCCTCACCGACATCGTCGAGGGCAAGCCCGAGGGCTTGGCACTGGACATGAACCAGTCGCGGCCGATCGAGGGCTTCGAGACCCGGGTGGTGGGTGTCGGAGGCGGGTCCTACGCGGGCACCGAGGGCTCCGACGTCGTCGTCATCACCGCAGGCCTGCCCCGTAAGCCCGGCATGAGCCGGATGGACCTCATCGAGACCAACGCCGGCATCGTGCGCCAGGTCGCCGAGAACGTCGCGCAGAGCTCGCCGGACGCCGTCGTCATCGTCGTGTCCAACCCGCTGGACGAGATGACCGCGCTGGCCCAGCTGGCCACCGGCTTCCCGAAGCACCGGGTCATGTGCCAGGCCGGGATGCTGGACACCGCCCGGTTCACCAACAACGTCGCCGAGGAACTCGGCGTCCCGGTCGACTCGGTGCGCACCCTGACGCTCGGCTCGCACGGCGACACGATGGTGCCGGTGCCCTCGCGCTGCACCGTCGACGGCAAGCCGCTGGCCGACGTGCTGCCCGCCGACCGGATCGCCCACCTGGTGGACCGCACCCGCAACGGCGGCGCCGAGGTCGTGGCCCTGCTGAAGACCGGATCGGCCTACTACGCCCCGTCCGCCGCCGCTGCCCGCATGGCGCGCGCGGTGATCGAGGACTCCGGGGCCGTCATGCCGGTCTGCGCCTGGGTGGACGGGCAGTACGGCATCTCCGGGGTCTACCTCGGCGTCGAGGCCGAGATCGGCCGAGAGGGTGTCCGGAAGGTCGTCGAGAGCGACCTGTCCGACAGTGAGCTGGCAGGCCTGCGCGAGGCGGCGGAAGCCGTACGTGCCAAGCAGGCCGACGTGGCCGACCTCTGACCGCGCTGGTCAGAGGAGCAGAGAGAGAACGAACCGTGTGCGCGAGCGTGCGAGCGCACCAATGGACACAGCAGCCGCGAACGCGGCCGACGAGCGCCAGCGAGGAGAGCAAGTGAGCAAGATCAAGGTCGAGGGCAAGGTCGTCGAGCTCGACGGCGACGAGATGACCCGGATCATCTGGCAGTTCATCAAGGACCAGCTGATCCTCCCGTACCTGGACGTCGACCTCGAGTACTACGACCTGGGCAT
>JAOPVN010000464.1 GCA_025966175.1 Modestobacter sp.
GGTCGACCACCCGGATCAGCGTCGAGGGGAAGGGCAGCCCGACGGTGCCGGGCCGGCGGGTCGGCCCCATCGGGTTGCCGAGGGCGATCGGCGAGGTCTCGGTCATGCCGTAGCCCTCGACCACCAGCCCGCCGGTGACGCTCTCCCACTGCTCGATGGTCTCGATCGGCAGCGGCATGGCGCCGGAGATGGCGAACCGGGTGGCGGACAGGTCGACGCCGCGGTCGGCGGCGGCCGTGGCCAGCCGGTCGTAGATCGGCGGGACACCGGGCAGGAACGTCGGCGGCCGGCGCCGCGCCACGGCCAGCACCTGGTCGACGTCGAAGCGCGGGAACACGACCAGGGTCGCGCCCAGCCGGACGGCGGCGATCAGGCACAGCATGAGGCCGTAGGCGTGGAACAGCGGCAGCACGCCGTAGAACACCTCCGCGCCCTCCCGCAGCCCCGGCACCCAGGCCCGCGCCTGGGTCACGTTGGCGATCAGGTTGCGGTGGGTGAGCACCGCCGCCTTGGGGCTGCCGGTCGTGCCGCCGGTGTACTGCAGCAGCGCGACGTCCTCGTGGGCCGGCGGGGCCCAGCCGCCGTCCAGCGGTGCAGCGCCGGCGACGGCGTCGTCCCAGGAGGTCGTCCCGGGTGCGGGCACGGTCATCGCCCGCCGGGTGGCGCGCGCCTTCGGCAGCGGCAGCCGCAGCGCCAGCCGCTTGACCAGCGGCAGCGCCCGGCTCAGGTCCACCGACAGCACGGTGCGCAGCGCCGGGGCGTCGAGGCCCTGCACGACCGGGGCGACGACGTCCCAGACCACGGCGACGGTGGCACCGTGGTCGCGGAACTGCTGGCCGAGCTCCTCGGGCGTGTAGAGCGGGTTGTGCTCGACGACCACCGCACCGAGCCGGAGCACCGCGTGGAAGGCGACCACGTGCTGCGGGGAGTTGGGCATCACCAGCGCCACCCGGTCACCCCGTGCCACGCCCTGGGCACGGAGCACCTCGGCGGCGCGACCGACGGCGTCCCGCAGCTGTGCGTACGTCGTCGTCGCGCCGTAGAAGTCCAGCGCCGGGCGGTCCGGGAACCGCCCGACGGAAGTGCCGAGCAGGTCGACCAGGGTCTCGTACGGCACCTCGACCTCGGCCGGGACGCCGGGGGCGTAGCTGCGCGTCCAGAACGGCGCCGGTTCCCCGGTCATCGGCCGGCCCGCCGGCGGCCCTGGCCGAGGGACTTCATCTGCACCGGGTCAGAGCGGCTGCACCGAGTCGGCCTGCATGCCGCGCTGGCCCTGGCTGGCCGAGTACTCGACCCGCTGGCCCTCATCCAGGCTGCGGTACCCGCCGACGTCGGGAATGGCGGAGAAGTGCACGAAGACGTCGTCGCCACCGTCGTCGGGCTCGATGAACCCGAAGCCCTTCTCGGCGTTGAAGAAGCGCACCGTGCCCTGCGCGCTGCCACCGCTGCCCCCGCGGGGCGCGCGGGGAGCCCGGTCGCGAGGTGCGCTCTGCCGGCGGTCGTCCCTACGGTCGTCCCGGCGGTCGTCACGGGCCGGCGGCCGGCCGCCGCCACCGAGCGGCTGCACGTGGTCGGCCTGCATGCCCCGCTGGCCCGGGCTGGCCGTGTACTCGACCCGCTGGCCCTCGTCCAGGCTGCGGTAGCCGCCGTCGTCGGCGATCGCGGAGAAGTGCACGAACACGTCGTCCCCGCCGCCGTCGGGCTCGATGAACCCGAACCCCTTCTCGGCGTTGAAGAAGCGCACCGTGCCCTGGGAGCCGCCGCCCCCGCCGCGGGGAGCGCGCGGCGCCCGGTCGTCCCGCCGGTCGTCCCGGCGACCCCGGTCGTCGTTCCGCTCGGGAGCACGCCCGCCACCCAGCGGCTGGACCGAGTCGGCCTGCATGCCGCGCTGGCCCGGGCTGGCCGTGTACTCGACCCGCTGCCCCTCGTCCAGGCTGCGGTAGCCGCCGTCGTCGGCGATCGCGGAGAAGTGCACGAACACGTCGTCCCCGCCCTCGTCGGGCTCGATGAACCCGAAGCCCTTCTCGGCGTTGAACCACCGCACCGTGCCCTGCGACCCACCACCACCGCCGCCGCGGGGAGCCCCCGGCGCGCGGACCTCCCGGGGATCGTCCCGGTGCCCGCGCTCCTCCCGGGCCGGCGGGCGGCCGCCGCCGCCGAGCGGCCGGATGGAGTCGGCCTGCATGCCGCGCTCACCCGGGCTGGCCGTGAACTCGACCCGCTGCCCCTCGTCCAGGCTGCGATAGCCCCCGTCGTCGGCGATCGCGGAGAAGTGCGCGAACACGTCCTGCCCGCCGTCGTCGGGCTCGATGAACCCGAACCCCTTCTCCGCGTTGAACCACTTGACCGTGCCCTGAGGCATCCTGCGACTCCTGCACATCTCGACGTCCCACCTGGTGCGTACCGACACCAGGGTCCCCCAGTCTGCCCGTCCGGGACCACTCGGCCCGGCCGGGATCTCCCGACCGGGCCTGGTGGGTGCGGTCGCTCAGGCGGCCGGCCCTCTGCTGGCGGCCTCGGCCGCGCGGTCGGCGGTCTCGCGCTGCTGCTCCCCGGACTCGGTGCGCAGCGGCACCTCCCGGATGAACAGGATGGTGACCAGCGAGATCGCGGCGAGCACCGCGGACACCAGGAAGATCCGGGCGGTGCCGTCGCCGTAGGCAGCTTCGATGACGGAGCCGACGGCCGGCGGCAGGGAGTTGAGCTGGCCGATGCCGACCTCGGCGCCCGACCCACCACCGTTCCCGACGTCGATGCCGGCGTCGGCGAGGCCGCTGGTGGTCAGGTCGGTGACCCGGCTGGCCAGGATCGCGCCGAGCACCGAGACGCCGACCGTGCCGCCGAGGGAGCGGAAGAACGCGACCGTCGAGCTGGCCGCGCCCAGGTCGGCGATGGCCACCGTGTTCTGCACCGAGAGCACCAGGTTCTGCATCGTCATGCCCAGGCCGAGGCCGAGCAGCAGCAGGTAGGCGCCGATCAGCACCATGTTCGTCCGGTGGTCGATGCTGGCGAGCAGCCCGAAACCGACCGTCATCAGCACGGCGCCGCCGACCAGGAAGCCCTTCCACCGGCCGGTGCGGCTGATCAGCGAGCCCGACACGGTCGCGGACACCATCGAGCCGATGATCATCGGCAGGGACAGCAGCCCGGCGGCGGTCGGCGAGTAGCCGCGGGCGATCTGGAAGTACTGGCCCAGGAAGACCGCACTCCCGAACAGCGCCACGCCGACGGCGATGCTGGCGAGCGTGGCCAGGGTGATGGTGCGGCTGCGGAAGAGTCGCAGCGGGATGATCGGCTCCTTCGCCCGCGCCTCCACCACCATGGCCAGCGCCAGCAGCACGAGGCCCAGCACGACCAGGACGATCGAGGTGCCCGAGCCCCAGGCGAAGTCGTTGCCGGCCAGGGTGACCCAGATCAGCAGGTCGCTGACCCCGGCGGCGATCAGCGCCGCACCGAGGTAGTCGATGCTCACCGACCGCTTGACCACGGGCAGGTGCAGGGTGCGCTGGATGAGCACCAGGGCCACGACCGCCAGCGGCGCACCGACGAAGAAGCACCAGCGCCAGCCCAGCCAGCTGGTGTCGACGATGACCCCGCCCAGCAGCGGCCCGGCGACCGTCGCCACCGACATGACCGCGGCGATCGGCCCGGTGTAGCGCCCCCGCTCACGCGGGCTGATCATCGCCGCGATCACGATGACCACCAGCGCCTGGAGCCCGCCCAGGCCCAGCCCCTGCAGGGCGCGCCACATGATCAGCGTGCCGACCGACTGCGAGGAGCCGGCGGCGATCGAGCCGACGGTGAAGATGGTCAGCGCGATCTGGGTCAGCAGCTTCTTGCTGAACAGGTCCGAGAGCTTGCCCCAGATCGGGGTGCTGGCCGTGCTCGCCAGCAGGGTCGCGGTGACCACCCAGGTGTACTGGTCCTGCGAGCCCTGCAGGTCCCGGATGATCGTGGGCAGCGCGTTCGAGACGATCGTCGAGGACAGGAACGCGACGAACATGCCGAGCAGCAGGCCGGAGAGGGCCTCGAAGACCTCCCGTCGGCTCATCTCCCCGGACTCCTCCGCGGACGGTGGGGGCGCGGCGGGCTCGGACGTCGTGGACGGATCGCTGCTGCTCATGGTGCCTCTCCGGGGAACGGCCCCGCCCGCGTCGCGGGGCGGAGGAGATGGAGTGCCGAGGGGCCGGGCGCCAGCGCCCGGAGGTGTCGATCAGCCCGCGGGGACGAGCGCGGCGGCGCCCCGGCCGGCGAGATGCCCGGCCCGGACGTCGTCGCGCAGCCGGGCCAGGTCGTCGACGAGACGCCGGGCCTCCTCGTCGGTCCAGGAGCCGGCCGCGGTCTGCAGCCAGGCGGCGCGGGCGCCCTGGTGCGCGGAGAGGGCCTCCCGGCCGGCGTCGGTGAGGTGGAACAGGCAGGCCCGGCCGTCCCGCGGGTGCGGCCGGCGCTCGACCAGCCCCCGGGTCTGCGCGGCCGCGGCGTGCCGGCTGGCCACCGAGAGGTCCACGCCCAGCGCCTCGGCGAGCCGGCCGAGCCGGACCTCACCCTCGGTGGCGAGCACGCCCATCACCCCGGCCACCGACGACGGCAGCCCGTCGTCGCCCAGGGCCGGGACCGCGGCCCGCGCTGCCCGGACGAGGTCGCGCAGGACGGCGGCCAGGGACTCGGCGGTGGACTGCTCGATCACGGCTGCTCCCCCAGTGGTTGAGGGTTGCAACCTTAAGGGCAGAAGTTGCGGGTTGCAAGCACTCAGGCGAGTCCGGTGTCGCCCAGCCTGCGGAGGAGACCGGTGAGCTGCTCGAGGTCCGCGACGTCCCAGGTGGCGAGCGAGCCACGCCAGCGGTCGATCTGCTGGGTGTGCAGCGATCCCATCCGCGTCCGGCCCTCCGCCGTGAGGCCGATCAGGCGGGCCCGCGCGTCGGTCGGGTCGGGCACCCGCTCGACCAGACCCAGCCGGACGGCGGCGTCCACCTGCCGGCTCACCGTCGACTTGTCCAGCTCCAGCACCGT
>JAOPVN010000530.1 GCA_025966175.1 Modestobacter sp.
GAGTCGATCAGCCAGGAGGAGCTGCGTGACCTGGTCGCGGCGCACGAGTCGCTGACCAGCGACGAGCGCCGGCTGATCGACGAGGTGTTCCGCGCCGGCGACCGCGAGGTGCGCGAGGTGATGACGCCGCGCACCGAGGTGCACTTCCTCGAGGCGAGCATGACCGCCAGCCGCGCGGCCAAGCAGGTCGCCGAGTCCAGCTGGTCGCGCTACCCGGTGGCCGGCCGCAACGAGGACGACGTCGTCGGCTTCGTGCACGTGCGGGACCTGTTCCTGCCCAACCACCCGGCCGGCCGTGCCGCGACCGTCGGCGACCTGGTGCGCGAGGTGAAGCAGCTGCCGGGGACCGCCGGGGTCCTCACCGCGCTGTCGGAGATGCGCAAGGAGAACCGGCACTTCGCGATCGTGGTCGACGAGTACGGCGGCACCGACGGCATCGTGACCCTGGAGGACCTCATCGAGGAGGTCATCGGGGACATCTACGACGAGTACGACGAGGACGTCGCCACCGCCTCCGACGAGCCGGCCGAGGGCCCGCACGAGGTCGACGGGCTGTGGAACCTGGACGACTTCGCCGAGGCGACCGGACTGCAGCTGCCCGAGGGTCCCTACGAGACGGTCGCCGGGTACGTGCTGGCCGAGCTCGGCCGACTGCCCGTGGCCGGTGACACCGTCACGGTCGAGGGCCGCACACTCAGCGTCCTGGAGCTCGACGGACGGCGGATCGCCCGGATCTCGGTCAGCGCGGCCCCGCAGCAGAACGCCGATCCGGCCGCGGCCACCGCGGAGGCCGGCGCCCAGTGAGGCCCGCGTGCAGGGTCCCGCCGCGAGCTTGCGAGTGGCGGGGGGCACGGGGGCCCTTCTTCAGGCGCGGGCCTGGGCGAACTCCCACGCGTCGGCGACGATCTCGGTGAGGTCGGTGTGCTCCGGTGCCCAGCCCAGGTCGGCCTGGATGCGCGCCGAGCTGGCCACCAGCCGCGCGGGGTCGCCGGGCCGACGGGGTCCGACGACGACGGGCAGCGGATGCCCGGTCACGGTGCGGACGGCGTCGACCATCTCCTGGACCGAGAAGCCGCTGCCGCTGCCCAGGTTGTAGATCCGGTGCTCGCCGGGCGCGGGTGCGGGCAGGGCCAGCAGGTGCGCGGCGGCGAGGTCGGTGACGTGCACGTAGTCGCGGATGCAGGTGCCGTCGGGCGTGGGGTAGTCCTGGCCGTAGACGGTCAGCGCCTCCCGGGTGCCGGCGGCGACCTGCAGCGCGATCGGGATGAGGTGGGTCTCGGTGGTGTGCCGCTCGCCCAGGCCGTAGGCGGCCCCGCCGACGTTGAAGTACCGCAGGCTGACCGCGGCGAAGGAGTGCGCGACCGCGTAGGAGGTCAGCATGGTGTCGACGGCGAGCTTGCTGGCCCCGTAGGTGTTGGTCGGCCGGGTCGGCGCATCCTCCCGGATCGGCACCTCGTCGGGCTCCCCGTAGGTGGCCGCGGTGGAGGAGAAGACGATCCGCCGGCAATCGGCGGCCCGCATCGCCTCGAGCAGCGCCAGGGTGCCCCCGACGTTGTTCTCCCAGTACAGCTCCGGAGCCTCCTGGCTCTGGCCGACCAAGCTCTTGGCCGCGAAGTGCAGCACCGCCTCGGGCCGCACGTCGGCGAGCACCGGGGCCGAGTCGTGCAGGGACGCCCGCACGAACGTCGCACCGGCGGGAACGGCGTCCTCGTGGCCGGTGGACAGGTCGTCGAGCACCGTGACCTCGTGGCCGCCGTCGAGCAGGGCCGCGGTGACTACGCTGCCGATGTACCCGGCTCCGCCGGTGACGAGAACGCGCATGGTGCGAGCCTAGACAGCACCCCGACCGGGGCGCGGCCGGCTGTGCGGAGGAGGAGCTCCCGTGGTCAGCGCACGTCCCGCCGTGGCCGGCATGCCGGCCTACCGGCCCGGCCGCAACCCGGCCGACCTGGCCCGCGAGATCGGGGTCGACCGGGCGGTCAAGCTGGCCAGCAACGAGGTCGCCTTCCCCCCGCTGCCCGCCGTCCTGCAGGCGATCGCGGCCACCGCCGGGGACGTCAACCGCTACCCGGACAACGGCGCCGCCGTCCTCACCGCGGCCCTGGCCGACCGGTACGGCCTGGAGCCGGCGCAGGTGGCCACCGGCTGCGGCGCGGTCACCGTCTGCCAGCAGCTGGCCCAGGCCTACAACGACCCGGGCACCAGCATCGCCTTCGCCTGGCGCTCCTTCGAGATGTACCCGCTGCTGGCCCAGGTCGCCGGGGCGCGCACCCAGCAGGTGCCGCTCGTCCCCGGCACGCCCGGCGGGACCCCGGACACCCACGACCTGGATGCCCTGGCCGCCGCGATCGACGAGACGACCCGGCTGGTCTTCGTCTGCAACCCGAACAATCCCACCGGGACGGCGGTGCGTCGGCCCGAGCTGGAGCGCTTCCTGGACGCGGTCCCGGCCTCGACGCTGGTCGTGTTGGACGAGGCCTACTGCGAGTTCGTCACCGATCCCGAGGTGCCCGACGGCGTGGAGCTGATGCGGGGCCGGCCCAACGTGGCGGTGCTGCGCACGTTCTCCAAGGCCTGGGGTCTGGCCGGCCTGCGGGTGGGCTACCTGCTGGCCGAGGACCCCGCGGTCGCCGACGCCGTGCGCCGCACCCTCGTGCCGTTCAGCGTCTCGATGCTGGCGCAGGCCGCCGCGGTCGCCGCGCTGGCCAGTGAGGACGAGGTGCGGCGGCGCTGCACGGCCGTCGTCACCGAGCGCGCGCGGCTCACCGGGGAGCTGCGGGCGCGCGGCCTGCCGGTCGCCGACAGCCAGGCCAACTTCGTCTGGCTGCCGCTGGGGGAGCGGACGGCGGAGGTCGCCGCGGCGCTCGAGGCGCGGGCGGTGATCACCCGTCCGTTCGCCGGCGAGGGGCTGCGCGTGACCGTCGGGACGCCCGAGGAGGACGACGTGTTCCTCGGCGCGCTGGACGTCGTCCTGACCAGCGAGCCTGCGGGAGTGACCGGCACCTGAGCCGGTGCGTCTGGGGCGCGTGGTTCGATGAGCCCGTGTCTGCTCCTCGCGTGCTGTCCGGCATCCAGCCGACAGCGGATTCCTTCCACCTCGGCAACTACCTGGGTGCGCTGAAGCAGTGGGTCGCCCTGCAGGAGGGCCACGACGCCTTCTACTGCGTCGTCGACCTGCACGCCATCACCGTCGAGCAGGACCCCGCGACCCTGCGCCGGCGGAGCCTGGTCTCCGCCGCGCAGTTGCTCGCGCTGGGCGTCGACCCGCAGCGCAGCGCCCTGTTCATCCAGAGCCACGTGCCCGAGCACGCCCAGCTGGGCTGGGTGCTGCAGTGCATCACCGGCTTCGGCGAGGCCAGCCGGATGACCCAGTTCAAGGACAAGAGCCAGCGCCAGGGGACGACGGGCACCAGCGTCGGGCTGTTCACCTACCCGGTGCTGCAGGCCGCCGACATCCTGCTGTACCAGGCCCAGCGCGTCCCGGTCGGTGAGGACCAGCGCCAGCACCTGGAGCTGACCCGCGACCTGGCGACTCGGTTCAACAACCGGTTCGGCCAGACCTTCACCCTGCCCGAGGCCTACATCCCGCCGGGTGCGGCGAAGGTGCTGGACCTGCAGCTCCCGGACAAGAAGATGAGCAAGAGCCTGCCGCCGGCCGGGTGCGTGAACCTGCTCGACGACCCGAAGGTCACCGCCAAGAAGATCCGTTCGGCGGTCACCGACACCGGCCGGGAGGTCGTGGCCGACCCCGTGGAGAAGCCGGGCGTCACCAACCTGCTGACGATCCACTCCGCGCTGTCCGGGCAGAGCATGGCGCAGCTGCAGGAGCACTTCGCCGGCCGCGGCTACGGCGACCTGAAGAAGGAGCTGGCCGAGGTCGTCACGGACGCCCTGGCCCCCGTCCAGGCGCGCACCGCGGAGCTCCTGGAGGACACCGCGGAGCTGGAACGGGTGCTCGCCGCCGGCGCCGCGCGGGCCCGTGAGGTCGCCGCCCCGACGCTGGCGACCGTGTACGACCGCGTGGGCTTCCTGCCGCCTGCCGGAGCTCCGCGGGCATGACGGACCGACCGCTCCGCGCCGACGACACGTTCATCCACCGCCCCGGCGGGGGAGCGCGGATGTCGCCGGAGACCGCCGTCCTCGGCGTCGTGGTGTCGGTGCCCGAGCCGTGGGCCCAGCTGCTGGTGGAGTGGCGGGCCAAGTGCGGGGACCCCCAGGCCACCCTCGTGCCGCCGCACGTCACGCTGCTGCCGCCCACCGAGGTGCCGGTCGGCGACCGGACGGCGATCAGCGCGCACCTGGCCGGCGTCGCCGCGAGGCACGCGCCCTTCGACGTGTACCTGGCGGGCACCGCCACCTTCCGGCCGGTCTCCGAGGTCGTGTTCGTGGCGGTGGAGCGCGGGATGGCCGAGTGCGAGCGCATCGCCACCGACGTCCGCACCGGGCCGCTGGCCCGGCCGCTCACCTTCCCCTACCACCCGCACGTGACCGTGGCCCACGACGTCCCGACCGACATGCTCGACATGGCCGCAGGCGGCCTGTCGGACCTGCGCGCGGAGTTCCGGGTCAGCTCGTTCACCGAGTTCGTGCAGTTGCCCGACGGGGCCTGGGCCGTGGCCCGCGAGTACCCGCTCACCGGCGCACCGCGCTGGCGGTAGAGGAACCGGTCACAGCCGGGCCCGCCGCCGGGCAGGACCGAACCCGAGCACCCAGACTCGGTCCGGTGAGCGACCCGATCAGTCGCGCCGTCGGTGCGGCCCGGGAACTGCTGCGCCGCCAGCGGGCCCGCCGCCCCTGGCTGGACCACCTGGTCCACGCCGGCGGCCACTACAACCGGGTGCAGGGGGACCTGCTCGCCGCCGGGGTCACCTACTACGTGTTCCTGGCGCTGTTCCCGGTGCTGCTGCTGGTCGCCTCCGTCGCCGGCTTCGTGCTGTCGGGCAACGCCCTCCTGCAGCAGCAGCTGATCACCGGCATCCAGGACGCCGTGCCGGGCTCGACCGGACAGGACCTCGCCGAGCAGGCCACCAGTGCCATCGACAGCGCGACCACCTTCGGGTTGATCGGCCTGCTCGGCTTCCTGTTCGTCGGGCTGGGTGCGATGGACAAGCTGCGGGTCGGGATGGACGTCGTCTGGCGTGGCCGGCCGGATCCGCCGGACTTCGTGACCGACCGGCTCAGGGACCTCGGCGCACTGCTCGCCCTGGGCGCCGCCGGGGTGGTGAGCATCGCGCTGACCACCGGTGCCACCGCGGCGTCGTCCTGGCTCTTGGCCCTGCTGGGCCTGGACGAGGCCCCCGGCTCGTTCCTGCTCACCGGCGGCGTGGCGATCGCGCTGGCCCTGGCCGGGGACACCCTGGTCTTCCTCTGGGTGCTCAAGGGCGTGCCGGACAACCCGTTCGGCTTCCGGCAGCTGCTGCCGGGCGCGGTCTTCGGAGCGGTCGGGTTCGAGGTGCTCAAGCTCGTCGGCAACTGGTACCTGACGCTGATCGGGCACAACGTCACCGCGCAGACCCTGGGCGGGTTCGTCGGGCTCATCGTCTGGATCAACGTGGTGGTCCGCTTCGCCTTCTACACCGCGTCGTGGACGGCGACGATCCCGTCGATCGAGCACGCACACACGTTGGTGGAGCACGGCCCGGCGGCGCCTACTCCGCTGCCGGAGGTGGCTCTGGTGCGCGAGCGGACCGCGGGTCCCTCGCCGGCGCGCCTGGCGCTGGGGCTGCTGGGGGCCGGAGCCCTGGCGGGGATGGCCGGGAGTCGGCTGCTGCCCCGGTGGCTGGCCCGTCGGGCGGCTGCCGATCGTCCGGGAGGGGAGCGGGCCGGCGGTCCGGGGGACGCCTGAGGTCGGCCGGGTCGGCCGGGTCGGCGGGGAGCAGGACCGGCCGCCGCGCCCGGCGCCGACCCACGACGGTGGCGGCCACGATCACCACGGCCCCGCCGGCCAGCGCGGCGGGCAGCAGCGGAGAGCCGCCGAGGGCCGGGGAGCGGGTCGCGGCGGAGGTGGTCGAGGGGGTGGGTGTCGCGGCCGATGCGGCGTCCGCGGCGGACAGG
>JAOPVN010000553.1 GCA_025966175.1 Modestobacter sp.
CCTTGGTGGCGATGTGCCGGGCGGCGACCTTGTCGCCCAGGTCGATGATCGCCTGGGGGGAGGGGCCGATCCAGGTCAGGCCTGCGTCGATCACGGCCTGCGCGAAGTCGGCGTTCTCCGACAGGAAGCCGTACCCGGGGTGCACGGCGTCGGCACCGGACTGGCGCGCGGCGTCGAGGATCTTGTCGATCACCAGGTAGGAGTCGCCGGGGGTGTTGCCGCCGAGGGCGAACGCTTCGTCGGCGGCTCGCACGTGCAGGGCATCCCGGTCGGGCTCGGCGTAGACGGCCACGCTGGTCAGCCCGGCGTCCCGGCAGGCACGCGCGACACGCACCGCGATCTCACCGCGGTTGGCGATCAGGACCTTCTGCACGTTCGTTCTCCCTTGAAAGACGTCTTCAGACAGTGGGCGCTCAGCGTCGCCAGAGCTCGGTGAGTGACACCCCGAGCTTGGCCAGCTGGGTGCGCAGCAGCGGCAGCGAGAGGCCGACGACCGCCGACGGATCCCCTTCGACGCGGCGGACGAACGGCGCCCCGAGCCCGTCGAGGGTGAAGGCCCCGGCCACCGCCAGCGGCTCGCCGGTGGCCAGGTAGGCCTCCAGCTCGGCCGCGGTGGGCGAGGCGAAGTGGACGACGGTGGAGGAGACGCCGACGTCGCGCTGGGTCACCGTGCCGTCCCGCACCTCGAAGACCGCCTGGCCGGTGTGCAGGACGCCACTGCGCCCGCTCATCCGCTGCCAGCGCAGCTGCGCGTCGGCGACGTCGGCCGGCTTGCCCAGCGCCTGGCCTCGGAACTCCAGCACCGAGTCCGCGGCCACCACCAGCGCGTCGCTCTCGTTCTCGGCCACCGCGGCGGCCTTGGCCGAGGCGAGCAGGGCGACCAGTTCGGCCACCCGCGGCGCGGTGACCGCCGACTCGTCGACGCCGCTGACGACCACCTCGGGGTCCAGGCCGGCCTGGCGCATCAGCTGCAGCCGGGCCGGGGACTGCGAGGCGAGCACCAGCCGCCTGGGCTCCGTCACGAGAACCGTCCCGCGGCGCGCCAGGCGCCGGGGCCGGGCTGCAGGGGCGCGCGGACGACGTCGGCGCGGGAGGCCCACGCACCCACCGGCGTGGGCCGGCGACGGGTACGCCGCTGGGACATCGCCGCGACGACGACGGTGAGCGCGGCGAGCTCCTCCGCGGTCGGTTCGCCCTTCACCACCCGCAGCAGCGGGCGGGTGGGCGCCGGGGTCTGGTCGTCCATCAGAGCGGGATGTTCCCGTGCTTCTTCGGCGGCAGCGTCTGGCGCTTGTTGGCCAGCAGCCGCAGCGCCCGCACCACCTGGATCCGGGTGTGCGACGGCGGGATGACCGCGTCGATGAAGCCCCGGTCGGCGGCGATGTAGGGGTTCGCCAGGGTGTCCTCGTACTCGCTGATCAGCTCGGCACGCAGCTGCTCGGGGTCCTCGGCGGCGGCCAGCTCCTTGCGGTACAGGATCCCCACTGCACCCTGCGCGCCGATGACGGCGATCTGTGCGGTCGGCCAGGCCAGGTTGACGTCGGCCCCGAGGTGCTTGGAGCCCATGACGTCGTAGGCGCCGCCGTAGGCCTTGCGCGTGATGATCGTGATGTTGGGGACCGTCGCCTCGGCGTAGGCGTAGATCAGCTTCGCGCCGCGGCGGATGATCCCGTCCCACTCCTGCGAGGTGCCCGGGAGGAAGCCGGGGACGTCGACGAAGGTCAGCACCGGCACGTTGAAGGCGTCGCAGGTGCGCACGAAGCGGGCGGCCTTCTCGCTGGCGTCGATGTCCAGCGTGCCGGCGAACTGGGTCGGCTGGTTGGCCACGACCCCGACCGGGCGGCCCTCGACCCGGCCGAAGCCGATCAGGATGTTGGGCGCCCAGAGCGCCTGCACCTCGAGGAACTCCCCGTCGTCGAGCACGTGCTCGAGGACGGCGTGCATGTCGTAGGGCGTGTTGGGCGAGTCCGGGATGAAGGTGTCCAGCTCGAGGTCGGAGTCGGTGAGCGCCTCGGGCAGCGCGACGTCGACGGGGGCGACCTCGATCGCCGGCAGCGGGTCGAGGTTGTTGCTGGGCAGGTAGGACAGCAGCGTCTTGACGTAGTCGAGCGCGTCGGCCTCGTCCTCGGCCAGGTAGTGCGCGACACCGGACTTGGTGTTGTGGGTGCGCGCGCCGCCCAGCTCCTCCAGCGTGACGTCCTCACCGGTGACGGTCTTCACCACGTCGGGGCCGGTGATGAACATCTGGCTGGTCTTGTCGACCATCACGATGAAGTCGGTCAGCGCGGGGGAGTAGACGTGCCCACCGGCCGCGGCGCCCAGCACCAGCGAGATCTGGGGGACGACGCCGGAGGCGTGCACGTTGCGCCGGAAGATCTCGCCGTACAGGCCCAGGGAGACGACACCCTCCTGGATCCGGGCGCCCCCGCCCTCGTTGATCCCGATGATCGGGCAGCCGTTGCGCACCGCCATGTCGAGGACCTTGACGATCTTCTCGCCGTAGACCTCACCGAGGCTGCCGCCGAAGACCGTGACGTCCTGGGAGAAGACGCAGACCGGGCGGCCGTCGACCGTGCCGTAGCCGGTGACGACGCCGTCGCCGAAGGGCCGCTTGGCGTCCATCCCGAAGTTGCTGGAGCGGTGCCGGGCGAACTCGTCGAGCTCGGTGAAGGAGCCCGGATCCAGCAGCGCCTCGATCCGTTCGCGCGCCGTCATCTTCCCGGCGGCGTGCTGCTTCTCCACCGCGCGTTCGGAGCCGGCGTGCGACGCCTCCTCCACGCGTCGCTCGAAGTCGGCCAGCCGGCCGGCAGTCGTGTGCAGGTCGACGTCGGCGGGGACGTGTTCTCCCGCGCTCTCCAGTTCTGCGGCACTCACAGCGCCGTAGCGTAGGTGACGTGCCAGATGCCGACCTCTCCGCAGTCCCGAACGGGGACCGCCCGGCCCTCGACGCCGCCGCCCTCACCGCCGAGCTGACCGCGGGCAGCAGCCTGTGGCGGGCCGTCGAGGTGGTGGAGGCGGTCGGGTCGACCAACGCCGAACTGGTCGCCCGGGCCGCCGCCGACGAGGCCGAGGGCCTGGTCCTGGTCGCCGAACACCAGGAGGCGGGGCGCGGCCGGCTGGACCGCACCTGGACCTCGCCGCCACGGGCCGGGCTCACCGTCTCGGTGCTGTTGCGCCCCGACGTCCCCGCGGCCCGTCGCGCCTGGCTGTCGCTGCTGACCGGGGTGGCGCTGGCCGAGGCGGCCTCCGAGGTGGCCGGCGTCCGCACCTCCCTGAAGTGGCCGAACGACCTGCTCGCCCCCGACGGCGGCAAGCTCGCCGGCATCCTCGCCGAGAGCGCCGGCTCGGCCGTCGTCGTCGGTGTGGGGCTCAACGTCTCGACCCGCCGCGAGGAACTCCCGGAGACGGGGACGTCGCTGGCGCTGGTCCGGGAGGCCCCGGTCGACCGGGCGACGGTGCTGCTGGCGTTCCTGCGCGCGTTCGAACGCCGCTACCTGCGCTGGGTGCAGGTGCTCGGCGACCCGGTCTCCTCCGGCCTGGCCCGCGACTACCTGGCCTGGAGCAGCACCGTCGGCGCCTCCGTCACGGTCACGATGCCCGATGGCTCGGCGCTGATGGGGGTCGCCGAGGCCGTCGACTGGGACGGTCGGCTGGTGGTCCGCACCGACGCCGGCGTGGTCGAGCTGGCGTCCGGCGATGTGCGACACGTGCGGCGGAGCACCTCGCGACCCTGACGGGCCGCAGCGCGGCCAGGTCTGTGGTGCAGCGGGCGCTGAGCCGTTTCCCGTCCTGCGTCGGGAGACCCTCCGGTCCCCCGCGCCGCAGGACCGGCGACTCCGTCGCCGTGCACGGGGTGCGTGACGCCGACGTGTGGGTCGGTCATCCTGGTGGCGTGGCCTATCCGGACAAGGTGCTCGGTGACGACGAAGAGGTCGTGCGCCACCTGCACCCGCACTGGCTGACCGTCTTCTGGCCGATCGTGCTGTTCCTGCTCCTGGTCGGTGCCGCGTCCTTCGGCGCCGCGCTGGTCCCCGCCGGCGACCAGCAGGGTCTCTGGCGGCTGGTCATCGTCGCCGTGGCCGTCGTCCTGGCGCTGGTGCTGGTGGCGGTGCCGCTGCTGCGGTGGCGGACGACGCACTACGTGATCACCACCCACCGGCTGCTGTACCGCACCGGCATCCTGTCCCGGCACGGCCGCGACATCGGGCTGTCCCGGATCACCGACGTCTCCTACCGGCAGACGCTGTGGGACCGGATCATCAACTCCGGGACGCTGTCGATCGAGACCGCCGGGGAGGGCGGGCCGACCGTCTTCTCCGCCATCCCGGACAGCGACGGGGTGCAGCAGCTGCTCACCCAGCTGGTCGAGGAGGACGCCGACCGCCGGGCCCAGGAGAGCGCGGCCTACCTGGGGGAGCACACGCGCGGCGGCGAGCACCCGACCGAGCAGTTCTGAGCCCCGCACCAGCCGTCCCATCCTTCTCAGCCGCCTGCCGGACCGGTCCGTCACGGCGCGCCTGGCCGGTTCTGTCGGTGGTCCGACCTACCTTCCGCGCATGCGCTTGCTGCACACCTCCGACTGGCACATCGGCCGGTCGCTGCACGGCACCGACCTGCTCGCCGAGCAGGAGGCGGTGCTGGGCGGGCTGGCCGAGGTGGTGGCCACGGAGTCCGTCGACGTGGTGCTCGTGGCCGGTGACGTCTACGACCGGGCGGTGCCCTCGGCGGACGCCACGGGCGTCCTCGACCGGGTCCTGATGCGGCTGCGCAGCGCGGGGGCGGCCGTCGTCCTCACCCCCGGCAACCACGACTCGGCGCGACGGCTCGGGTTCGGCGCGGGGCTGATGGCCCGCTCCGGCGTGCACGTGCGGGCGGCCACGCCGGCGCTCGACGAGCCGGTCCTGCTCGCCGACGAGCACGGGGACGTCGCCGTCTACGGGCTGCCCTACCTGGAGCCCGAGGTCGCCCGGCACGAGCTGGGGCTGGCCGAGGGCCGCAGCCACGAGGCCGTCCTGACCGCGGCGATGGACCGGGTCCGCGCGGACCTGTTCCTGCGGCCCGGCGTGCGGTCGGTGGTGCTGGCCCACGCCTTCGTCGGGGGCGGCGTCCCCAGCGACAGCGAGCGGGACATCTGCGTGGGCGGCGTGGACCTCGTCCCCGCCGCGGTCTTCGACGGGGTCGACTACGTGGCCCTGGGCCACCTCCACCGGCCGCAGACGCTCAGCGACCGGGTGCGCTACAGCGGCTCGCCGCTGGCCTACTCCTTCGGCGAGGCCGGCCAGCAGAAGCAGGCCTGGCTGGTCGACCTGGACGCCGACGGGCTGGGCACCGTCCGGGCCGTGCCGTTGCCCGCGCCCCGTCAGCTGACCGTGCTCCGCGGCGAACTGGCCGACCTGCTGGCCGACCCGGAGCTGTCCGCGGTCGAGGAGCACTTCGTCTCCGCGCAGCTGACCGACCCGGTGCGCCCGGTCGACCCGATGCGCCAGCTGCAGGCCCGCTTCCCGCACTGCGTGCACCTGGAGTGGGCCGGTTCCGGGGCCCCGGCCGACGGGCGCAGCTACACCGAGCGGATGTCCGGACGCAGCGACCTCGAGGTCGCCGCGGAGTTCGTCGCCCACGTACGAGGGCTGGCGGCGACGCCGGCCGAGCAGGAGCTGTTCGGGCGCGCCCTGGCCGCCGCGGCGCGCGAGGAGGCGACGCTGTGAGGGTCCACCGCTTGGAGCTCACCGCCTTCGGGCCGTTCGCCGACCACGTGGCCGTGGACCTCGACGACGTCGGCCGCGACGGGTTGTTCCTGCTCTGGGGGCCGACCGGAGCCGGCAAGACGACGCTGCTGGACGCCGTCGTCTACGCCCTCTACGGCACCGTGCCCGGTGCGCGCGGCGAGGAGAAGCGGCTGCGCAGCGACCACGCGACCGCCGAGGTGCGCACCGAGGTCCAGTGCGAGGTCACCCTGAGCGGTGAGCGGCTGCAGGTCACCCGACGTCCGGAGCAGCAGCGCCCCAAGCGGCGGGGCACCGGCTGGACGACCGAGCAGGCCCGGCTCACCGTGCAGCGCTGGACCGCCGACGGCTGGGAGCCGGTGAGCACCCGCATCGACGAGGGCTCCGAGCACCTGCGCACCCGGCTGGGGCTGTCCGCCGAGCAGTTCTGCCAGGTCGTGCTGCTGCCGCAGGGCGACTTCGCGCGCTTCCTGCGAGCGGAGCCCGAGGACCGCGGCCGGCTGCTGCGCACCCTGTTCGACGTCGGCCGCTTCGCCCGGGTCGAGGACTGGCTCGCGGCGCAGCGCACGGAGGCCCGAGAACGGCTGGACGAGGTGCGGATGCGGGCCAGCACACTGCTGGCCCGGGTGGCGCAGGTCGCCGACGTCGACGTGCCCGAGGAGCTCGCGCCCGAGCTGGTCGGCGCGGCGCCCCATGCCCACGCCGGGGCCTGGGTGAAGCGGGTGCGGGCCGAGGTCGCCGAGCGGCTGCGGTCCCGCGAGGCGGCGGCCGAGGCCGCCGCGCAGGAAGTCACCCGGGTCGACGCGGTACTCGCCGCTGCCCGGGTCGAGGACCAGCGGCACACCCGGCGGGACCGCGCCCGGGCCGAGCTGACCCGGCTGCAGGCCGAGGCGGCGGAGCTGGTGCCGCTGCGC
>JAOPVN010000627.1 GCA_025966175.1 Modestobacter sp.
ACGGCACCTGGAAGACCTACTGCTCCGAGACCTGCGCCTGGACCGACATCAAGGCGTTCCGGCCGGAGTACGAGGGCCGTCCGACGCCCAACATGGGCCGGCTCACCGGGCACCGGGAGTGGGAGACGCTGCACCACGACAAGGACCTGGCGCAGGTGATCGTCGACCTGGGCTACGTCCGCGACGACGGCAAGACGCTGATCCCGCAGCCGCACCTGGACCTGGACGACCCGAAGAAGCTGTGGACGCTCGACGACGTCCGCGGCATCAACTTCCAGAGCCCCAACGTGCTGCTCAACGAGATGAGCGACGCCGACCGGGAGTCCTCGATCGCGGCCTACACCGCCGGTGGCCCGGGCGGTCGCCCGGCGCCCGCCACCGCCGGCTGATCGCCCCGCGCGACGCACCCGGCACCACCCGCGGACCGGATCGCGGCGGCAGGGGTCCTCAGCTGCTCCTGCCACCGCGATCCTCCCACCGCACCGCGCATTCCCCCTCACGCACGGACGGGAGTCAGCCATGGGCCAGCCGCCCAAGAAGCACCGGGTGCAGTTCGAGCCGGTCGACCTGGAGATGGAGGTGACCGAGGACGAGACGGTCCTGGACGCCGCCTTCCGGCAGGGGATCATGCTCATGCACGGGTGCCGGGAGGGGCAGTGCTCGGCCTGCAAGTCGTTCCTGATCGACGGGGACGTGCAGATGGACCGGTACTCCACCTTCGCCCTGCCGGACTTCGAGTCCGACGAGGGGTACGTCCTGCTGTGCAAGTCGCACGCCTACAGCGACCTCACCGTCGAGCTGATCAACTTCGACGAGGAGGCGCTGCGCAGCGCCGTCCCGATCCAGACCTTCGACGCGACGGTCGTCGGGCTCACCGAGCTCACCCACGACATCGTGGCGCTGACGGTGCGCCCGGACGGTGGCCGCTTCGACTTCAAGCCGGGCCAGTACGCCGACATCACCATCCCGGGCACGGAGCAGCACCGGTCGTTCTCGATGGCCACGCTGCCCGCCCAGGCTGCCGACCAGGTGCAGTTCATCATCAAGAAGTACCCCGGCGGGCACTTCTCCGGGCTGCTCGACGGGGTCATCGAGGTGGGCCACACGCTGCAGGTCGTGGGCCCCTACGGCTCGTTCACCCTGCACGAGAAGTCCGACCGGAAGATCGTCTGCATCGGCGGGGGCGCCGGCATGGCCCCGATCCTCTGCCTGCTGCGCCACCTCGCCGCGCAGGAGAGCCGCCGGGAGGTCGTCTTCTACTACGGCGCCCGCACCGCCCGGGACCTCTTCTGCCTGGAGGAGCTCGCCGGGCTCACCGCGCGGCTGCCGAACTTCACCTTCGTGCCGGCACTGTCCGACCCGAGCGCCACGCAGGACGCCTCCGTCGAGGAGCTCGCCGCCCGTGGGCAGTTCTCCGAGCTCGGTCTGATCACCGAGGTGGTGGACCGCCGTGAGGACGCGCTGGCCGACAGCGACTGCTACCTGTGCGGCCCGCCGCCGATGGTGGACGCCGCGCTGGCGCTGCTGGAGAGCCGCGGCGTTCCGCACGAGCAGGTCTTCTACGACAAGTTCACCACCTCGACGGCCGGCTGAGCCGCCGACCTCCTTCCTCCGCTGGATCCCTCCAGCGCTGTCCCTCCACCGATGAGAGAGAGAAGTCCTCGATGACAGCCTCGGCAGAGACCACCAGCCCGCCGGATGCCGAGTCCGGCGGACCCGCAGTCCGCAGCTTCCCGAAGCCCGAGTTCACCGACGCCGAGGCCGGCGCGCTGACCTTCCCGAGCTCGACCAGCCGGGCCTACAACTACTTCACCCCGGCCAAGATGCGGGCGACCACCTACGAGGACGTCACCTTCGACGTCCAGCCCGACCCGACGCGGCACCTCACCCAGGGCTGGATCTACGGCTTCGCCAACGGCCCGGGCGGCTACCCGGTGGACTGGACGGCGGTGAAGTCCAGCGACTGGCACCAGTTCCGGGACCCCAACGAGGAGTGGGAACAGACGATCTACCGGAACAACGCCAACGTCGTCCGGCAGACCCAGCAGAACCTGGAGAACGCCAAGGCAGCCGGCGCCTACCAGGCCTGGATGCCGGGGTGGACGACGTTCATCGAGCGGGACCTCGGCGCCTGGATGCACTGCGAGAACGGGCTGGGCATGCACGTGTTCACCGCTGCCCAGCGGTCTGCGCCGACCAACATGATCAACAACGCGATGGCGGTGAACGCAGCACACAAGCTGCGCTTCGCCCAGGACCTCGCGCTGTTCAACCTGGACATCTCCGAGAGCGGCCTGACCTTCGACGGCGCGGCGCACCGGGCCGTCTGGCAGGAGGACCCGGTCTGGCAGGGCGTGCGCGAGAACGCCGAGCGGCTCACCGCGATCGGTGACTGGGCCGAGGCGCTCTTCGCCACCAACGTGGTCTTCGAGTCGCTCGTCGGCGCGCTGTTCCGCAGCCACCTGGTCATGCAGGTGGCGGCCCGCAACGGCGACTACATCACCCCGACCATCGTCGGCTCCGGCGAGCACGACTACTCCCGGGACCTGGCCTACACCCGGGTGCTGTTCTCGATGCTGACCCGCGACGAGGAGCACGGCGCGGCCAACAAGGAGGTCCTGCAGGGCTGGCTGGCCACCTGGGTGCCGGTCAGCCTGCACGCCGCCCGGCAGCTGCAGCCGATCTGGAGCCACCCGGGGGAGCGGGTCGTCCCGTTCGCCGACTCCATGGCCGCGGCCAGCGCGGACCTCACCCGGCTGCTCGCCGACCTCGACCTCGACGTCCCGAAGGAGCTCTCCGCATGACCACCACCGAGTTCGGCGCCGTCGACCGCACCTTCTCCAACAAGTGCGGCGTGACGCTGATGAACAACCAGATCGGCTACATCGTCGCGGAGGTGATGCGCGGCAAGGAGGGGGTCACCATCACCGAGTTTCCCTCGATGATCCGCGTCGACGGGGTGGGGAAGCTCGTCTTCGACTTCGCCGAGATCACCGACGCGGTCGGCTCGGACTTCGACGTCTCGGACTTCGAGGAGATCATGTCGACCCACTACGGGCGGATGGTCCACCTCGACGACCGCACGATGCTCTTCTCCAGCCCCGAGGAAGCCGCCGAGTACATCGACTTCGACCTCCCGGTGGTCGAACAGGCCTGATCCCCGCAGGCGGCGGGGGCGCCCCTGTGCCCCCGCCGCCGCGCGTTCCCGGCTCCGGCCCCACCCCATTCCCTGCACCACCCGCGCACACGACCGAAGGACAGCTGAGATGGCAAAGGACCTGCGCTTCAACGCCGACGCGCGAGGACTGCTGGAGATCGGGGTCAACGCCCTGGCCGACGCGGTCAAGGTGACTCTCGGGCCCAAGGGCCGCAACGCGGTCATCGAGAAGCTCACCGGCGCGCCGACCATCACCAACGACGGGGTGACGATCGCCCGGGAGATCCAGTTGCGTGACCCGTTCGCCAACATGGGCGCCCAGCTGGTCAAGGAGGTCGCCATGAAGACCGACGGGGTCGCCGGCGACGGGACGACGACCGCCACGGTGCTCGCTCAGGCGCTGGTGCGCGAGGGGCTGCGGGCGGTCGATGGCGGGGCGAACCCGATGCAGGTGAAGCGGGGCATCGAGAAGGCCGTGCAGGCGGTCGTGCAGGTGCTGGCCGATCGCAGCGTCACCATGGGCGGCCCGTCGGACCTGCGGCACGTCGCGCTGCTGTCGGCGAACAACGACCCGGAGATCGGTGAGGTGATCGCCACGGCGCTGGACCGGGTCGGGGAGTCCGGCGTCGTCACGGTCGAGGAGTGGCCGCAGTTCGGGATGGACGTCAGCTTCGTCGACGGCGTCGAGTTCGACCACGGCTACATCTCGGCCTACTTCGTCACCGACAAGGACCGGATGGAGGCGGTGGCGGAGAACCCCTACGTGCTGCTGACCAACGAGAAGATCACCTCG
>JAOPVN010000257.1 GCA_025966175.1 Modestobacter sp.
CCAGCGCGCCCACGAGGATCGTCGTCCGCAGGCCGTGTGCGTGGGCCAGGATCGCGCTCTCGGGGATCTCCACGACGAGGGACCACTGCTGCCCCGAGCTCACGGCGAAGGGCGCGGCCACGAACACGGAGGCACCCTTGGCGCCGTCGACGGTGCGCTGCACGACCGTGCCGCCGGTCACCGCGGCGGAGGCCAGCTCGGCGGCCGCGCCCCCGAGCGCGTCCCCGGCCTTGTCCCCGGTCCGGTTGCTGGCGACGACCATCCCGCCGGCCGAGACCAGAGTGGCGCGCCCGACGCCGTAGGGGCGGACGGCATCGATCTGCGCCTGCACGGTGGCCAACGGGACGTCGACCCCGGCCACGCCGACCACCTGGCCGTCAGCGCGGATCGGTGACGTGAAGGACGTCATGAGCACCGACGTGCCGGCCACCTCGTAGGTGTACGGCTCGATCACGACGTCCTGGCCGCTGTCGCGAGCCAGCAGGTAGTAGTCGCCGGCGCCGGGTGTCTCGTAGTCGACCAGCGGCGACACCTGGATCGTGGCGCCGTCGCGGAACCAGTAGGAGATGTACCGGCCGGTGGCGTCGGTCGTCGGATCGCCGACGTGGTCCGTGTCCTGGCCGTCGAAGGCGAGGGGCTGGAACGCCGACCACGAGCCCAGCAGCGACTCGTCCGCGGCCAGGACGTCGTGCTCGATGCCGTCGGCCACCGCGCGGTTGCCCTGCTGGCCGGCGGCCATCACGCCGAGCGCGAGGGCCATCGTCTGCGCGGTGTTCATCTGCCGGGTGAACCCCGTCGCGACCTCGTGGGTCTGGGAGACCGCCAGGCTGCTGGCGTAGCGCAGCCCCTCGTCCCGAGCCTGGTTCGTCGTGAGCACCGTGATCACGACGGCCAGCGCGGTGAGCGCCACGGCCAGCACGGCGACGATGCTGACGACGAGGCGTGTCTTGACGGTCATCGGTACTCCGGGCTCGAGGGGGCCAACGGGGTGCTGGTGCGTTGTACATCGGCGGCCGCGACAAGAACGTGACCGATGGTGTAAGGAATCCACTGAACTGTTGTCTCCGCAGGTGGAGACGCCGACAGGGCGCCACCGCGGTGCGGTGACGCCCTGTCCGGGTCGTGCGGTGGAGCGGCCGGTCAGCCGGCGATGAAGCCCACCCGCCGCGAGTCCGCCTCGGCGATCTCGACGTAGGCGATCCGGTCGGTCGGGACGACGATGCGCCGGCCGCGCTCGGCGACCAGCGTGAGCAGGCCGTCCTTGGAGCCGGTCATCGCCTTGGACACCTCAGCCGCGATCTCGTCCGGCGTCTTGGGGCTGTCGATGACCAGCTCGCGGGGGGAGTGTTGGACACCGATCTTTACTTCCACGCGGGGATGCCTCCTCAGGTCGGACTGCTGAGCACCCACGCTAGTCCAGCGCGGCGAGGCGGAGCCGGTCCAGCGGGTGCGCCGTCAGCGAACGGCGTCGTCCCGAGGGATCAGTCGGCGTCGTCGCGGCGCGGGAAACCCGAGATGCCCCGCCAGGCCAGCGCCGACATCAGCGACACCGCCTCGTCGCGGGACAGCGTCCCCTTGCGGGCCAGCCACCAGCGGGCGCTGCTCTCGGCCAGCCCGGTGAGCCCGGCCGAGAGCAGCAGGGCCCGCTCCTGGTCCGCGCCGGTGTCGACCGCGATCACCTCGGCGATCGCCTCGATGCAGGCCCGGGCGCCGCGGTCGGCGATCCGCCGCACGTCCGGGTCGTTGCGCAGGTCGGACTCGAAGACCAGCCGGAACGCCTCGCCGTCGGCGTCGATGAAGTCGAAGTAGGCGCCGACCGCGCCGTCGACCCGGGCCCGGTTGTCGTCGGTGCCGGCCATCGCCTGGCGCACCCGGTCGGTGAGCTCGTCGACCTGCTGCTCAAGCAGGGCAAGGTACAGCTCCCGCTTGCCCGGGAAGTGCTGGTAGAGCACCGGCTTGCTGACCCCGGCGCGGTCGGCGATGTCGTCCATCGCCGCGGCGTGGAAGCCCTGGGCCACGAAGACGTCCTGCGCGGCGCGCAGCAGCTGCAGGCGTCGCGCGCCCCGCGGCAGGCGGGACGTGCGGCGGGAGGCAGGCGGCACGGGTACGGGTCGGCTGGGCTGCATGGCCAGGTGATCCTACCGGCGGTGATCCGGACGGCGCCGTGCCGACCCGGCTGGGACGGAGGCGTGTTCTACCGTCGGCCAGGTGACCGACGCCCGGCTGTCCGCGACCCCCCTGCCCCGGCCCGGCGCCCTGATCCCGCCCTGGTCCGGGGACATGGTCCCGGTGACCGGTGGTGAGGTGTTCGTCCGGTACACCCCGTGGGTCGGGCCGGTGACCGGTCGGGACGACGCCACCCCGGACGACTCGCCGGCCGACGCACCGCGCGAGCGGGCTCTGTACGTCCACGGCCTCGGTGGCGCCTCCACCAACTGGACCGACCTCGCCGCGCTGCTCGCCGTCCGCTTCGACGGGTACGCGCTCGACCTGCCCGGCTTCGGTCAGTCCGCCCCGCCGCGGCGCTACTCGATCCACCGCCACGTGCAGGCCGTCGTCGACGTGCTCGAGTGGGTCGCCGCGCAGCCAGGCGTCGGGCAGGGCGCCCCGGTGCACCTGGTGGGGAACTCCCTGGGCGGTCTGGTCAGCGTGTGGGTCGCCGCCCGCCGTCCCGACCTGGTGGCCACCCTCACCCTGATCTCCGCGGCGATGCCGGTCTACCGGGTGCCGGCGGCATTCGATCGGGCGATCACGCTGGTGATGCTCCCGGGCGTGCCGGCGCTGGCCGAGCGAAGGCTCGCCGGCGTCAGCCCCGAGGAGCGGGTCCGGGGCCTGCTGCAGATGTGTTTCGGGGACCCGACCCGGATCCCGGACGAACGGGCCGACGAGGCGATCGAGGAGATGCGCCAGCGCGACGAGCAGCCGTGGGCCGGTCAGGCGCTGACCCGCAGCCTGCGTGGCCTGATGACGTCCTACCTGCGGGTGGGCCGGGCCAACGCCTGGCGGATGGCCCGCTCGGTCCGGGTGCCGGCCCTGGTGATCTGGGGTGACCAGGACCGGCTGGTCGACCCCCGGCTGGCACCGCGGCTGGCCGCTGTCCTCCCCGACGCCCGGCTCCAGGTGCAGGAGGGCGTCGGGCACCTGGCGATGCTCGAGGCGCCGGAGCCGACGGCGCGAGCGGTGCTGGCCCTCGCGGAGGACGTCGGAGCTGCGGCGGAGGTCCCCGCGGGACGCGTGTGACGAGCTGGTCCGACACCACGCCGCGCCCGGCGCAGATCAGCGGTCCGGCGGTGCTCGCGTGAGAGCCTGGCCCGCGTGACGAGCTCGGGGACCCGCGCCGAGCGCGAGGCCTCGATGCGGGGGCGTCCCGACGTTCCCGGCTCGCGCCCGCCTCGGCCCTCCGCGCCCGGGGAAAGGGGCGCCGACCCCCGGCTGCGCCGAACCGCGTCCCCGCCCGCCAGACCGGCTGGGCAGCGCGCCGTGCGGCCCACCGCCGGCGCAC
>JAOPVN010000573.1 GCA_025966175.1 Modestobacter sp.
GGGACCGGCCCGCTGCGCCGGCCCTGGGCCTCGGCGCGCTTCGGGGTCGGCCGCCCCTTGCCCGCGGCCGCCGCCAGTTGAGCGGTGAGGTCGGAGGCGGCGTCCGGCGTCGTGTCGGTGGCGGGACGGCGGCCGGGCAGGCGGAGCTTCACGGCTCGGCAGTCTACGTGTCCCCGGGGACGTCCCGGTGCCGCTGCGGGCATCCGCGTCCTCCCCGGACGGGTGCGCGCCCACCCGCCGCCGGCGTCCGCGCCGTACAGTGGGAAGCAGCTCCGCCACGGCGGTGTTGGCCGTCAGTGCTGCGGCGGTGGGCGACCACCTCCGCGGCGGCCGAGCAGGACACCCTCGAGTGTGGGAGGACCACAACATGACCGTGCAGGACACGCAGGCCCCCGGCGCCACCGGCGTCGTGCTCAGCGACCCCGCCGCCCTCAAGGTGAAGACGCTGCTGGAGCAGGAGGGCCGCGACGACCTGCGGCTGCGGATCGCCGTTCAGCCGGGTGGCTGCTCCGGGCTGCGCTACCAGCTGTTCTTCGACGAGCGCTTCCTCGACGGCGACCTGACCTTCGACTTCAGTGGCGTCGAGGTGATCGTCGACCGGATGAGCATTCCCTACCTCAGCGGCGCGACGATCGACTTCGTCGACACCATCGAGAAGCAGGGCTTCACGATCGACAACCCGAACGCGGGCGGCTCCTGCGCCTGCGGCGACTCGTTCCACTGATCCCTCGCCGCTGATCGCGGCACAGCCCGACGCCACGGCGCCCGGCACCCCTCGGGGGCCGGGCGCCGTGGCACGTCCGGGGTCAGTTCTGCGGCTGTGACGGGATCGGGACCGGCACGCCCGTGCCGGAGGCCGGCGGCAGCGTCTCCGGGAGCGTGGTGCCGGAGGGCAGCGGCGCGGTGCCGCTGGGCGTGATCGCTGGCGGGGTGCGGGTGGACGACGGCGTCGTCGAGGGTGTCGGGGTCTCGTCGTCCCCACCTGAACAGCCGGCGAGCAGACCGGCCGCCACCATCGCGGTGGCGACCAGGCCCGCCCGCCCGCGGGTCACAGCCGGACCGGGTAGACCGGCTCGGGGACGTCGACCACGATCCGGTCCTCGACGAAGATGCCGTGCCACACCATGAAGACAAGCACCTCCCAGACCTGACGGGCGATCCGCTTGCTCGGCACCTCGGCGTCGCGCAGCCGGTCCAGCAGACCCAGCACGTGATCGCGGTCGAGCCACTCGTCGGTCTGGCTGCTCTTCACGATCTCGCGCGCCCACTCGTGCAGCGGGCCGGCCAGGAACTCGGCCGTCGGCACCGGGAAGCCCAGCTTGCGGCGGTTCATGATCCTCGGCGGCACGATCTGCTTCATCGCCTGCCGCAACGCGTACTTGGTGGCGTCCCCCCGGCGGGGCACGCGCTGCTCGACCGGCAGGCTGCTGGCGATCGCGAAGACCTCGGGGTCCAGGAACGGGACCCGCAGCTCCAGCGAGTTCGCCATCGTGATCTTGTCGGCCTTGACCAGGATGTCGCCGCGCAGCCAGGTGAACAGGTCCACGTACTGCATGGCCGTCACGTCGTCGTAGCCCGCCTCGCGGGTGCGCCGGTACAGGGCCTCGGTGACGGCGACGTGCGACAGGTCGGGGTCGCGGCCGGGCAGCAGCAGGGCCAGCTCGTCGTCGCGCAGGTTGCGCGCGTTGCCGTAGTAGCGCTCCTCGAGGGGCATCGACGCCCGACGCAGCAGGTCCTGACCGCGCACGCCCTCGGGCACCAGACGGGAGAGGCCGGCCAGGGCGCGGCGCCCCGAGGCCGGCAGCTTCGCGGCCCACGCCAGGCTCAGCGGCTCCCGGTAGATCGTGTAGCCGCCGAACAGCTCGTCGGCGCCTTCGCCGGAGAGCACCACCTTGACGTGCTTGCGCGCCTCCCGGGCCACGAAGTACAGCGGCACGAGCGCCGGGTCGGCCACCGGATCGTCCAGGTACCAGACGACGGTGGGGATGGCGTCGGCGAACTCCTGGGCGGTGACCTCGATCGGCACGTGCTTGACGCCCAGGATCGCGGCCGACTCCGCGGCGATCTCCACCTCCGACTGGGCCTGCCGCTCGAAGCCGACGGTGAAGGTGACCAGGTCGGGGTTGTACTTGTGGGCCAGCGCCGCGATCGCCGTGGAGTCGATGCCGCTGGACAGGAACGACCCGACGGTGACGTCGGCACGCATGTGCTTGGCCACCGAGTCGTCGAGGACTTCGGCGATCCGGTCGTAGAGCGCCTGCTCCGACCCCGGCGCGACGGGCTTCGTGTCGAACCGCGGGTGGAACCAGCGGGCGGTGTGCAGTTCGCCGTCGACGACGGTGAAGCTGGTGCCGCTCTCGATCCGCCGGATGCCGCGGTGCATCGTCGCCGGTTCCGGGACGTACTGCAGGGTCAGGTAGTGCTGCAGGGAGGCACCGTCGACGCCACCGGCACCCTCACTGCCGCCGAGCAGTTCCAGCAGCGCCTTCTTCTCGGAGCTGAAGACCAGGCCGCCGTCGGCGAGGCGGGCGGTGAACAGCGGCTTGATCCCGAAGGCGTCGCGGGCGCCGAACGCCGTCCCGGTCAGGGTGTCCCAGATCACGAAGGCGAACATGCCGCGCAGCCTGGGGACGACGGCCTCGCCCCACAGGTGGTACCCGGCGACGATCGCCTCGGTGTCGCCCTCGGTGGCGAAGCTGGCGCCGGCGGCCTTCAGCTCCTCGCGGAGCTCCAGGTAGTTGTAGATCTCGCCGTTGAAGACGATCCGGTACCGGCCCTCGGCGTAGGGCATCGGCTGGGGGCTGCCCTCGATGTCGATGAAGGCCAGCCGGTTGAACCCGAGGACCGCGTGCCGATCGGACCAGATCTCCCGGTCGTCCGGGCCACGGTGGCGCAGGCACCGCAGCGCGTGCTGCACCCCGGCGACGGTCCGCTCGTCGACCCGTTCGGCATCGGTGGACAGGTAGGCCAGCAGGCCGCACATGCGGGAGAACTCCAGGAGGTGGGGGACGGGGGAGTGACGCGGGTGGCGGCCGCGCCGGTCAGAGGGGCTGGCCGGCGCGGACCCGCGCCGACACCCTGCGCTCGGCCCAGAAGGAGAGGAACGGCACGACGCCGGCCAGCAGGACCAGCACCGTTCCCTTCGCCGTCCACCTGGCCTTCAGGGCGAGGTCGAAGCCGGCCACCAGGTAGACGATGTAGAGGAACCCGTGGATCGGGGAGACGACGCGGGACACCTCGGGGATGCCGGCCGCGTACCGCAACGGGACGGCGACGAACACGAGGACCAGCAGCATCACGCCGACGACGTACGCCATCACCCGGTAGCGGGTCAGCGCGCCCCGCAGCTTCGGGGACACCTCGGGCGTCGTCTGCGTCGAGGAGTCAGCGGCCACCGTTCACCCGCTGTCCCAGGGCCTTCTCGTTGAGCTCGGCCAGGTAGGCGTTGTAGGCGGCCAGCTCCGGGTCGCCGGTCGTGTCGATGCGGGGGCGCTGGTAGAGCACGACTGCGTTGCCCGGCTCGTCGTCGGCGGGGTCGCGGTGCAGCTCGTCGCGCACCATCCGCAGGTAGAAGCCCAGGCCCATGAAGCCGTACAGCGGCCACTGCAGTGCGTAGCTCCAGTTGACCGCGCCACCGCCGTCCTCCGCCTTGCTCAGCTGCCAGTGGCCGAGGAAGAACGTCGCCACGAAGAGCGCCAGGACGAGCAGGTGCATCAGCACCCAGCGCCAGGTCAGGAGGCGTTGGTACACGGCCCGACTGTAGCCGCCGGAGCGGCTCCCGTGCCGTCGTCCCAGGTCGCGGACCGGACCCGCACCGTCTTCCCGGGCCGTCGCAGCCGCCTCCTCGGGCCGAGCTCCGGGCGACCCGCCGGGAAGGTGCTCCCGCTCCCGGGACGACAGGCGGGGTCGGCTAGTCTCGGTGAGACTGTGGTGGAGGTCGGTAGAACCTGTCGGGCGACCGACGAGGCCCCGCCGGTGAGACCGCGTGGTGCCGCCATG
>JAOPVN010000589.1 GCA_025966175.1 Modestobacter sp.
TCCTTCGGCGGCGGAGGCGAACACGTCGGCCAGCCCGTGCATCCGCAGGCCTGGGTGGCCGGGGTTGGCGAACCCGCGCTGCGCGAGCAGCGGGCGGATCTCGTGTACCGCCCGGGTGCTGGTGGACCGGTCCCCCGGCAGAACACCGTGCCGCGGCGTGCGGCAGCTGACATTGCAGCCAGGGTGGCGATCACCCGTTCGACGAACGGCAGCGCCCGGTCGGGGCGGGCGCCGGGAGCGCGCAGCTGATCCCGGCCACCGCGGCGGACGCACAGCGCCGAATCGCACCGTCCTGCCACGGCTCGGCCGGCTCGGCGATCAGCGCACCGAGACGGTCCGCGGAGACGCCGGTGCAGACAGGATGCGGCAAGGCCGCCCGAGCCCGGGTGGTCGCCGTCATCGACACCTGCCATGCTTTGCGGAGCGCAGCTACCGCAGGCGTGGAGGGCCGATATGGTCACCGCAGTTGGGCAGCTTCGGACGGGACTCGGCGCCCCTCTGGCGCAAGCGACCAGCCCCCCGAGCCTGCACCTCCATCTGGGCGTAGTCGACACGCTCCTGCTGTTCGTCTACTTCGTCTTCGTCATCGGCATCGGCTTCGCCCTCAAGCGCGCCGTCGCGACCTCGACCGACTTCTTCCTGTCCGGCCGCTCACTGCCGGCGTGGGTCACCGGGCTGGCCTTCGTCTCGGCCAACCTGGGCGCCATCGAGATCCTCGGTCAGACCGCCAACGGAGCGCAGTACGGGGCGGCGACGGTCCACTACTACTGGATCGGCGCGATCCCGGCGATGGCATTCCTCGGCATCGTGATGATGCCGTTCTACTACGGCTCCAAGGTTCGATCGGTCCCGGAGTACCTGCGGCTGCGCTATGACCAGAAGGCGCACCTGATCAACGCCACCACATTCGTGCTCTCCAGCGTGCTCCTGGCCGGGGTCAACCTGTATGCGCTGGCCAGCGTCATCGACGCTCTGCTCGGCATCCCGTTGCCGATCGCGGTCGTGGTGTCCGCCGGGTTCGTGCTCTCCTACATCCTGCTCGGTGGGCTGCGCAGCGCCATCTACAACGAGGTCCTGCAGTTCTTCGTCATCCTCGCCGGCCTCATCCCACTGGTGGTGATCGCCGTCAAGGAGGTGGGCGGCCTGCCGGAGCTGTTCTCCAGGCTCAGCACGGTCAAGGGGACCGCGTTCACCTCGTCCTGGAAGGGCACCGGTTTCGGCGGCAACAACCCCCTCGGCGACTGGTTCGGCATCATCGCGGGCCTCGGCTTCTGTGTCTCATTCGGCTACTGGACGACCAACTTCGCCGAAGTGCAGCGAGCGATGTCGGCCAAGGACGAGAACGCCGCCCGGATGACTCCGATCATCGCGGCCTACCCCAAGGCGCTGATCCCGTTCCTCGTGGTGCTGCCCGGTATGGCGGCCGTGCTGCTGATCCCCAACCTCGGCGGCGCCGGTGCCCCCACGTACACCGAGACGATCCCCGCGCTCATGAGCATGTACCTCCCGCCGGGTGTGCTCGGAGTCGCGGTCACCGGTCTCGTCGCGGCCTTCATGGCCGGCATGGCCGCAAACGTGTCGTCGTTCAACGCGGTGTTCACCTATGACATCTGGCAGGACTACGTCCGTAAGGGCCGCGAGGACTCGTACTACCTCCGTGTGGGCCGCCTCGTCACGATCATCGGCGTCCTCATCGGCATCGCCACGGCCTTCATCGCCGCTGGCTTCAACAACATCATGAACTACATCCAGGTGCTGTTCTCCTTCTTCAACGTGCCGTTGTTCTGCGCCTTCATCATCGGCATGTTCTGGCGGCGGGCGTCCAAGAGCGCCGGCTTCTGGGCAATCCTGGTGGGGACCATCGTTTCGGTCGCGACGTACGTGCTCTACAACCGCGGCGTCATTCCCTTCCGCAGCCCACTGCAGGAGACGTTCTACGGCTCCATCTTCGCCTTCGTCGCCGGCTCGATTGCGGCAGTAGTGGCCACGTCCTTCGAGCCCCGCAAGTCGGATGAGGAGCTGCAGGGGCTCGTTCGCGGCCTGGAGATCCGCGAGATGTCCGAGGTGCGGCAGCCGTGGTACAGCCGGCCGCTGCCCATGGGCGTCGGCGTCATCGTCTTCAGTCTCCTGCTCTACGTCGGACTCGAACTGCTCTAGGCACTGGAGGATGACCATGACGTCGCCCATTGACCACACCGACACCTCGTTGCCGGATCCTCAGGCGCTCCGCCTGGCCAAACTCTTCGACCTGCGCACCTTCATCGGCACCCTGTTCCTCATCTTCGGGGTCGTGGTCACCGTCGAGGGATTGACCGCGAGCCAGGCCTCGATCGCCAAAGCCGCGGGCATCAACATCTCCCTGTGGACGGGACCGAGCATGCTGGTGATCGGGCTCATCTTCATCCTCTGGATGCTGGCCCGACCGCCCTCACTGGACGTCAAGCACGAGGACCTCTCGCACGCCCCCGAACGCGGCCACCACTGACCGGGCGGAGCGCGAGCATCCGGTCCATGTCCCTCGGGGTAGGGCCGATGAGCGGCGACATCGGCCGGGGCTTGGGCGGGCGCCTCATCGCCGACGGCCGCTGGTCGTGTGCACGATGAGGACGTCACACGGCGCCCGCTGCACCACGTCCGCGGGCACGGAACCGAGCAGTCGTCCGGAGAGCGTGTTGACGCCCCGGTTGCCGATCACGATCAGGTCGCCTGATCGCTCCTGGGCCACAGACAACAGCGCCTCGACCGCGTCCCCCTCGACCAGCCGTCCCTCGACCCGGGGGGCTCCGGCCTGGCGGGCGTGCTCGACACCGAGGTCAAGGGCTTCCTGGGCCGCGCGGGTCCCGGTCACCCGGGCCGTGGCGTCACCCGTGGCTGGCGTGATGAGCGCCTGCTCACGCGCAGACATGGGGTGGTAGGCGCAGACCACGATCAACGAGGCGTTGCGGGCAGCAGCGACGTCGGCCGCCCGTGCCACCGCCTTCATGGCGGACTCGGAGCCGTCAGTACCGACCAACACTGTCGTATAGCTCATAGCCGCTCCCTGCCGTCCGATCGGGGATCGATCTCACCCGCTGCCGGGCAACCCTTGGGCCAGCCGGTAGTAGGCCTGGTTCCAGCGCAGCCGATCGGCGAATGCGCCCGGCGTGCTCTGAGGGTCGATCAGCAGGAATTCCGTACGCACCATGTGCGCGAAGTCCTGCAGCACTTCCGAACCGACCGCCTGGGTCAGGACCGTGTGGTGCGGCCCGCCGGCGGTGAGCCACAGCTCCGCCGACATGGACAGCGACGGTGCGGGTTTCCAGACCGCCCGCGCCACGGGCAGCCGGGGCAGCGGCTGGTCCGGCGGCACGACCTCGATCTCGTTGGCGACGAACCGGAACCGGTCGCCGAGGTCCACCAGGCCGATGACCACGGCGGGGCCGGGGTCGGCGTCGAAGACCAGCCGCACGGGGTCCTCACGGTTCCCGATGGAGAGCGGATGGATTTCGCAGGACGGGGTGTCCACGGCGATGCTCGGACAGACCTCGAGCATGTGCGCGCCCAGGATCTTGGGCTCGCCCGGAGCGAAGTGGTAGGTGTAGTCCTCCATGAAGGAGGTGCCGCGACTGGTACCGGCGCCCATGGCCTTGACGGCGGCGAGCAGCGCGGAGGTCTTCCAGTCCCCTTCCCCGCCGAAGCCGTAACCCTCGGCCATGAGCCGCTGCACGGCCAGGCCCGGCAACTGCCGCAGCCCACCGAGATCCTGGAAATTGGTGGTGAAGGCTCCGAAGCCGCCATCGACGAGGAAGTCGCGGAGCCCAGCCTCGATGCGGGCGGCGTAGCGGAGAGAGCCGTGCCGGTCGCCGTCCTTGGCGAGCTCGGGGGCAAGCCGGTAGCTGTCGGCGTACTCGGCCACGAGGTCGTCGACGGCGGTGTCCAGCACCGCGTCGACGCGCTCGGCGAGATCGTTGACACCCCAGGTGTTGACCGAGACGCCGAAGCGCAGTTCGGCTTCGACCTTGTCCCCTTCGGTGACCGCGACGTCGCGCATGTTGTCGCCGAACCGAGCCAGCCGCAGGTTGCGCAGATGGTCGAAGCCCGCCGCCGCCCGCATCCAGCCGTCGATCCGATCCACCAGCGCCGGGTCGGCCGCGTGTCCGGCCACGGTCTTGCGCGCGACCCCGAGGCGGGTCTGTACGAAGCCGAACTCACGGTCACCGTGCGCCGCCTGGTTCAGGTTCATGAAGTCCATGTCGATGGACTCCCAGGGCAGCGCCTGGTTCAGCTGCGTGTGCAGGTGCAGCAGCGGCTTGCGCAAGGCGT
>JAOPVN010000592.1 GCA_025966175.1 Modestobacter sp.
TCGGCGACCCGGAGGTGCATGCCGCCCTCCGGCACGCCGAGGCCGACCCGGCGGGGCTGTCGGACGCGGAGTACCTGGCGCTGCTGGGCGCGGACGGGGCCGACCTGGAGGCGCTGGCGGGGCTGGCCGACGCCGTCCGCCGGGACGTCAACGGCGACGACGTCACCTACGTGGTGAACCGGAACATCAACTTCACCAACGTCTGCTACACCGGCTGCCGGTTCTGCGCGTTCGCCCAGCGGCGCACCGACGCCGACGCCTACACGCTGTCGATGAAGCAGGTCGGCGACCGGGTCGACGAGGCCTGGGCCGGCGGCGCCACCGAGATCTGCATGCAGGGCGGCATCCACCCCGACCTGCCCGGCACCGCCTACTTCGACCTGGCCCGCGAGGTGAAGTCCCGCCGGCCCGACATCCACCTGCACGCCTTCTCCCCGATGGAGGTGGTGAACGGGTCGGCGCGCACCGGGCTGTCGTTCACCGACTTTCTCACCGCGGCGAAGGAGGCCGGCGTCGACTCGCTGCCCGGTACGGCGGCGGAGATCCTCGACGACGAGGTCCGCTGGGTGCTCACCAAGGGCAAGCTGCCGGCCGCCACCTGGCTGGAGATCGTGAGGACGGCGCACACCGTGGGCCTGCCGACGACCTCCACGATGATGTACGGGCACGTCGACACCCCCGCCCACTGGGTCGCGCACCTGCGCACGCTCGCCGCGCTGCAGGACGAGACCGGCGGCTTCCGTGAGTTCGTGCTGCTGCCGTTCGTGCACCACAACGCGCCGATCTACCTGGCCGGGGTCGCCCGCCCGGGCCCGACGAACCGGGAGAACCGGGCGGTGCACGCGGTCGCCCGACTGCTGCTGCACGGGCGGATCGACAACATTCAGACCTCGTGGGTCAAGCTCGGCGACGCCGGCACCCAGGCCATGCTCAACGGCGGGTCCAACGACCTGGGCGGCACGCTGATGGAGGAGACGATCAGCCGGATGGCCGGCTCGGGCAACGGGTCGCTGAAGACGATCGCCGAGCTCGAGGCGATGGCCGCCGCGATCGGGCGGCCGGCCCGACAGCGGACGACCGAGTACGGCACCCCCTCCGCCGAGCGGATGGCCACTGCCCGCACCGACGCCGGCCGCGCCGCGCTCAGCCTCAAGCTGGTCTGAGCCGCTACCGGGCGATCGACCGGCCGCCGGCACCGCTGCTGGTCGGGCTCGGCTCCGTGGTCGACGAGGCCGTGGTGGTCGCGGGCGGGCTGCTCGTCGACGGCTCGGACGTCTCCGCGGAGCTGCCGACCGTGCTGCTCGACGACGACGGGCTGGTGGCGGGCGGGGTGGTCGTCTCCGGCGGGGCGCTGCTCGACGACGGGGTGCTGCTCGACGTCGCCGCGGTGGTCTCCGGCGCGCTGGTCTCCGGAGCGGCACTGGTGGACGGCTCCGTCGTCACCCCGGCCGCCGAGGTCAGCGCCTCCCCGGCCCCGGCGACCGCCGTGGACGACGGCATGGCCTCGTCGGTGTCGGCGGCAGCGCTGCCGGGGCGGGTTCGCACGGGGGAACCGGCGACCCAGCCGGCCGTGTTCCCTCCCGCGGAAGGCGGTGCACCCGTGGGGGACGCCGCCGAGGGATCCCCCGGGGGCGTCCCGGGCCGGGCCGACGCCGTGCCGTCCTGCCTCGTGCGGTCGGGCCGGACGCCGACGGAGGACGCCGGGACGGCCACCGAGCTCGAGCCCATGTCCTGGGCCGCAGCGGCCGGCGGCTCGGTCATCTGCGGCACCAGCAGCGCCACGCACCCGGCGAGGAGGAGCCCGGCGGCCAGCACGAACGACACCCCGGCGATCCACGGCCCGGGCCGGTGCCGCTGGCGGGCCGGCGGCGAGATGGTCGTCTCGGGCGCGGCGTGCCGCGGGCGTCGTGCGGCCGGGGGATCGGTGCTCGCGGCACCGGTCTGCTCGGCGCCCCGGTGCCGCCCGGCTCGTGCCGTGCCCATGGTTCTGCTCCCCGTCCGGCGGTCGATGTCACCCGGCCAACGACGATCCGATCCGCTGGATACGGCCATGACCTGCGAAGACGCGGCACACCGCCCGATCGCGCCGCTGCGTGGCGACTCGGCGCCGGTGCGTGGCGCTGCACCGCGATCAGACCACTGGCGCCGGGCGGGCACGGTGGGGATCGTGTCGACAGCGCGGCCGTCCGTGGCCGTGGCGCACCCGTCCCCTGGAGGAACACCGTGGCCGAACTGCAGCAGGGCTTCCCCGATGACTGGCACCAGCCGTTGCGGCACATCCCGGCCACCCAGGTGTCCGCGGAGACGACCCAGACCGCGGGCATGACCCGGCGCGAGGCCGTGTCCGCGCACACCGTCGGCGCCCAGCGGATCTGGATGGGCGAGACGCGCGTGGCCGCCCACACGGCCTCCGGCGACCACCACCACGGCGACTCGGAGACCGCGATCCACGTCCTCTCCGGGCACCCGGTCTTCGTGTTCGCCGAGGGCGGCGAGGAGGTGCGTCTGGCCACCAGCCCCGGGGACTACGTCTTCGTCCCACCGTTCACCCCGCACCGGGAGGAGAACCCGGACGACGAGGAGGCCGTGGTCCTGATCGCCCGCAGCAGCCAGGAGGCGATCGTGGTGAACCTCCCCGGGCTGACACCCCAGGGGCACGGGGCCAGCGACTGACCCGAAGGCGGTGGGCGGTCTCCCGCGGCCTAGCGTGAGGAAGGTGAGCGAGCCCGTGCGTCCGCCGTCCGAACTCGACCAGCTCGCCGACCGCTTCGTCGAGGAGTACGCCGCCGCCCACCCGGACGTGGCCACGGGCATCGGTGTCCCCGGGCACGACGACCGCTGGCCCGACCTCACGCCCGAGGGGCATGCGGGGCACGCCGAGCTGCTGCGGACGACGATCAACGACGCGGAGCGGATCGACCCGGTCGACCGGCGCGAGGAGGTCGCCCGCTCGGCGATGCTGGAGCGGCTCGGCGCGGAGCTGGCCCGCTACGACGCGGGCTGGGCGCAGGCCGACCTCAACACCATCCAGAGCCCGCTGCAGGCGTTCCGCCTCACCTTCGACCTGATGCCGACCGCGACCGAGGAGGACTGGGCGACGATCGCCCGCCGGCTCGCCGCTCTCCCCGCGGCGCTGGACGGCTACGCCGTCGGTCTGGAGGCGGCGGCTCGCGCCGGGCGGGTCTCGGCCGCCCGGCAGGTCGGGCTGGGCGCCCAGATGGCCCGCCGCTGGGCCGGCTCCCCCGACCGTCCGGGCTTCTTCACCGAATTCGTCGCCGCCGCACCGGCGGGGGCGGCGGGGCTGTCCCGGGACCTGCAGCGCACGGCGCAGCAGGCCTCGGGCGCGCTGCTCGGCTTCGCCGACCGGATCGAGCACGACCTCCTGCCGCACGCCCCGGAGGCCGACGGGGTGGGCCGGGACCGGTACGCCCTGGAGTCCCGCTACTTCGCCGGCATCGACCTGGACCTGGCGGAGACCTACGCCTGGGGCTGGGACGAGCTGGCCCGGATCGTCGCCGAGAAGCAGGCGGTCGCCGAGTCCATCGCCCCCGGGCAGGGCATCGAGGGCGCGATGGCGGCGCTGGACGCCGCCCCGGCCCGGCAGGTGCGCGGCCGGGAGGCGCTGCAGGCATGGCTGCAGGAGACCGCCGACCGGGCGATCGCCGCGCTGGACGGCGTCCACTTCGACATCCCCGAGCCGGTCAAGCGGATCGAGGGCCGACTGACGCCGACCACCGGCTTGGGCGTCTACTACACCGCCCCGACCCAGGACTTCAGCCGCCCGGGACGGATGTGGTGGTCACTGCCCGAGGGCGTCACCGACATGACCACGTGGCGGGAGACGACGACGGTCTTCCACGAGGGCGTGCCCGGCCATCACCTGCAGATCGGCCAGACCGTCGCCAACGCGCGGCACCTCAACCGCTGGCAGCGGCTGCTGTGCTGGTGCTCGGGACACGGCGAGGGCTGGGCGCTGTACTCCGAGCGGCTGATGGCCGAGCTCGGCTTCCTGGACGACCCGGGCGACCGGCTGGGGATGCTCGACGCCCAGGAGCTGCGGGCCGCCCGCGTCGTCCTGGACATCGGCGTGCACCTGGACCTGCCGATCCCGTCCGGCCGGGCGACCGGTGAGCGGTGGACCTACGACGTCGCCCTGGCCTTCCTCCGTGCGCACGTGAACATGGACGACGCGATGCGGGTCGACGAGCTGCACCGCTACCTGGGCTGGCCGGGGCAGGCGCCGGTGTACAAGGTCGGTGAGCGGGTCTTCCTCACCTGCCGCGAGCAGGCCCAGCTGCGGATGGGCACCGACTTCGACCTCAAGGCCTGGCACCGCGCCGTCCTCGATCTCGGACCGCTCGGTCTGGCTCCGCTCGCCGCCGAGCTCGCCCGGATGTGAGGCCTCAGCCGGTGTCGCGCGGCGGAACGCCCTCGGGCGGGCGGGCGACGCCCCGGTCCGTTCGGTGGCTGCGTGCCCGACGGGCGGGCGCCGCGAGGGCGCGGCGCTGTTCATTCCTGACCGGAAGTGTCCAGAACGACCGATTGGGCCCCACGTGATCTGGACGAACCGGCCGCCGCCCCTCGGCAGAACCTGACGCCTGGCACGGCGCGTCGCACCCCCTCAGCCGGAGTTCTGAGGTGTCTGGGGCGGATGTGAACTCGTGGGACTCGGCGTAACGCGCACGACATTTGACCCGACTGAAGGACACCCGTGTAATTCCTCTTGTCATCACCGACGGTGACAAAGCGGCAACCGTCCAGCGACGGCGGCCGGAACGAGACGCAGGGGGACGCATCGTGACCATGGCTGACGTGACGTGGATGGACGACTACCGGGCTGCTGCCGCCGAGGCGGCGCCGGTCACCTACGGGACCGACGTGCTGGGCATGGCCAGCGTCTTCGCCACCGGCTTCCCGGGCATGGACGGTGAGGAGCAGGGCTGGCAGGAGCGCGCACTGTGCGCCGAGACCGACCCCGAGGCGTTCTTCCCCGAGAAGGGCGGCTCGACCCGCGAGGCGAAGAAGATCTGCACCGGTTGCGAGGTCCGGGCCGAGTGCCTGGAGTACGCGCTGGGCAAGGACGAGCGCTTCGGCATCTGGGGCGGCCTGTCCGAGCGCGAGCGTCGTCGCCTGCGTCGCCACGCCAGCTGACGAAGGACCCCGTCCTCCTCCCCCCTCGCGAGCTCGGGGCGAGCCTCGGGACGGGGCCTGACCGTTCCAGCAGCTCACCAGGGGGTAGGAAGGGCTCGTGCGAGCCATCTTCTACACCCAGCCCGGCGGTCCCGACGTCCTGCAGCTCGGCGACCGCCCCACGCCCGAACCCGGGCCCGGGGAGGTGCGGGTGCGCCTGGCCTTCTCCGGCGTCAACCCGACCGACTGGAAGTCCCGCAGTACCGCCCAGCCCGGGCCGGGCGGGCAGATCCCGAACCAGGACGGCTCCGGCACCGTCGACGCAGTCGGTGAGGGCGTCGACCCCGTGCTCCTCGGCGAGCGCGTGTGGATCTGGGAAGCCGCCTGGCAGCGCCCGTACGGGACGGCGGCCGAGTACACCGTGGTCCCGGCCCGGCAGACCGTGCTCTTCGGCGCCGCTCCCTCCTTCGAGCTCGGCGCGAGCCTCGGTATCCCGTTCCTCACCGCGCACCGCTGCCTGACCCTCGCCGAGTCGCTCCCCGACCGGCTCGGGCCGGGCACCCTCAACGGCCGCACCGTGCTGGTCCAGGGAGGCGCGGGCGCGGTCGGCAACGCCGCCATCCAGCTCGCCCGCTGGTCCGACGCCACCGTGATCACCACGGTCAGCGGCCCGGACAAGGCCCAGCTGGCCGCGCGGGCCGGCGCCGATCACGTCATCGACTACAAGCAGCAGGACGTCGTCGCCGAGGTCAGGAAGATCGCCCCGCACGGCGTCGACGCGATCGTCGAGGTCAACGCCCCCGTCAACGCCGCGATCGACGCCCAGGTCATCGCGCTGCACGGCGCCGTCGCCATGTACGCCGACGACGGTGGCCCCGAGGTCACCGTCCCGGTGCGCTCGCAGATGGCGCTCAACGCCCGCTGGCAGTTCGTGCTCGTCTACACCGAGCCGCGTCGCGCCAAGGAGATCGCCGTGGAGGACGTCAACGGCGCCGTCCTGGACGGCCAGGTCCGGGTCGGCTGGGACGCCGGGCTGCCGCTGCACGTCTTCCCGCTGGCCGAGACGGCGAAGGCCCATCAGGCGGTGCAGGACGGCATCGTCGGCAAGGTCCTCATCGACGTCACCGCCTGACCGCCGCCGATGAACCCCCGCGTCACTCTCCGGGGGTCATCGGCGGCATGAGCTCCGACAACGGCGCCATCCGGGCGGACACGACGTCCGGCAGGCCGCGCCGCCACTCCTCCCCGAGCTCCGTGCGGCGGCCGTCGCCGCGCAGCGCCGGGAGCCCGCGGGCCGCCTGGACCCCGAAGGCCACCCGCACCAGCTTCCCGGCGACCCCGCGGCGCCGGTGCTCGGCCGCCACGTAGAGCTGGTGCACCAGGCCGGTGCCCGGCCACCAGCGCAGTGCGGCCACCTGGCGGGTGCCGTCGACCCGGGCCCGTTGGGCCTGTTCGGCCCCCAGCACGTCCCCATCGGCGAACCGCGCGTCGGAGAAGGCGACCAGGGTGGTCGCGGCCGGCTGCCCCGCGGTGCGCGGCTCGGTGAGCTCGACGTACCAGAGCCGCGGCCCGGCCGACGTCGTCTCCACCCGGTGCACACGCCCGCCGCCGACGTCGGCCCGGACGGCGATCCGCCAGTCCGTCGGACGCCGTCCCCCGGGCAGGTCGACGACGGTGTGCGGCGGGAAGTCCGCGGACAGGACGGCGACCAGCTCGTGCTGCCGCGGCCGGCCCGGCTCCCCCTCGAGGGGGAGCCGGGCCCACCACGGGTCGAGCAGCGTCTCAGCCGCGAGCGCGGGCACGGCGTCGCACGAGGTATCCGAACCCGGCGATCACGAGCATCAGGAAGGCGAACCCGAACCCGATCACCCTCATGTCCGGCAGGGACGAGGCGACGGTCTCCAGCTCCGGCTCGGCGGCCAGCGGCGCGACCGCCGAGCCGGTTGCGCTCGTCGTGGCCGCAGGGGGGAGCCGGCTCGGCGATGCCGGGGCCGGGCTGACCGTCCCGGCGGCAGCCGGGGCGCCGACTCCCGCCGCACCGGTTCGCACCGTGGTGCCGCGGCTGGTGGAGCCCACGGCACTGCTCGCGGCCGGCTCGGGAGCTGCGGTCGTCGGGGTCACCGGCGGCAGCACCGTGCCCGTCGAGGGAGTGGTCGGGTCGGCCGAGGGAGTGGTCGGCTCGGTCGAGGGCGTGGTCGGGTCGGCCGGGGTGGTGACGACGGTCGACACGGGGGTCAGACGCCGCGGGGCGAGCACGCCGCCGTGGTCCGTCGACGGGGCGCCGAGCTTCACCGCGATGGTCGGCTCGTCGGAGTCATGGCCCGCGACGACGCCCACCGGGCTGA
>JAOPVN010000621.1 GCA_025966175.1 Modestobacter sp.
GCCGCCGCAAGGAGGCCATCGTCCGCGTCCGGCTGCTGCCGGGCACCGGCCAGTTCACGCTGAACGGCCGCACCATCGAGGAGTACTTCCCCAACAAGGTGCACCAGCAGCTCATCCGTGAGCCGCTGGTGATCCTGGAGAAGGGCGAGCAGTACGACATCGTCGGCCTGCTCCACGGTGGCGGCGTCTCCGGCCAGGCCGGCGCGCTGCGTCTGGCCATCGCCCGGGCGCTCATCGAGGTCGAGCCCGACGACCGTCCGGCCCTGAAGAAGGCCGGCTTCCTGACCCGTGACCCTCGCGCCACGGAGCGCAAGAAGTACGGCCTGAAGAAGGCCCGCAAGGCGCCTCAGTACTCCAAGCGCTGACCGGACGCGTCCGAGTCCGCTCATGGGTCGCCTCTTCGGGACCGACGGCGTCCGTGGTCGGGCCAACGCCGACCTGACGCCGGAGCTGGCGCTCTCGGTGGCTCGTGCCGCCGCCAGCGTGCTCGCCGACCGCGACGGGACCTCGCGTCCCGTCGCGGTCGTCGGCCGTGATCCCCGAGCCAGCGGGGAGATGCTCGAGGCGGCCGTGGTCGCCGGACTGGCCAGTGCCGGCGCCGAGGTGCTGCGCGTGGGCGTGCTGCCCACGCCGGCGATCGCGCACCTGACCGGCCGCACCGACGCCGACCTCGGCGTGATGATCTCGGCCAGTCACAACCCGATGCCCGACAACGGCATCAAGCTGTTCAGCCGGGGCGGGCACAAGCTGCCCGACGCCGTCGAGGCCGCGATCGAGCGGCGGGTGTCCGGGCGCGACGGCGTCGACCACCGGCCCACCGGCGGTGGTGTCGGCCGGGTCCGCGACCTGGCCGGGGCCGGCGAGGACTACACCGCCCACGTGCTCTCCGCGCTGCGCGAGCCGCTGCGGGGTCTGCGCGTCGTCGTCGACTGCGCGCACGGCGCGGCCTTTCCCTGTGCTCCCGAGGTCTACCGCCGGGCCGGTGCCCAGGTGCACGTCATCGGCGGTGAGCCCGACGGCTGGAACATCAACGACGGCATCGGCTCCACCCACCTGGGTCCGCTGAAGGAGGCCGTCGCCCGGCACGGCGCGGACATCGGCATCGCCCATGACGGGGACGCCGACCGCTGCCTGGCCGTGACCGCCGAGGGCGACGTCGTCGACGGCGACGCGATCCTGGCGATCTGCGCGCTCGCGCTGCACGAGAGCGGCAACCTCACCGACGACACCGTCGTCGCGACCGTGATGAGCAACCTGGGCTTCCACCACACGATGCGCCAGGCCGGCATCAAGGTGCAGACGACGGCGGTCGGTGACCGTTACGTGCTGGAGGCGCTGCGCTCCCGTGGGCTGTCCCTGGGTGGTGAGCAGAGCGGCCACCTGGTCTTCCTGGACTGGGCGACCACCGGCGACGGCCTCCTCACCGGCCTGGCCCTGCTCTCCCGGATGAGCGCCACCGGCGCCTCGCTCGCCGAGCTCGCCTCCGTGGTGCACCGGCTCCCGCAGACCCTGGTCAACGTCCCGGTGACCGATCGGCTCGCCGTCGCCGAGAGCGACGAGGTGGCCCAGGCGGTCAACGAGGTCGAGGCCGAGCTCGGTGACTCCGGCCGGGTCCTGCTGCGGCCGTCGGGTACCGAGCAGCTGGTCCGGGTGATGGTCGAGGCGCCCACCCAGGAACAGGCCGACGCGGTGGCCGCGCGGCTGGCCGCGGTCGTCGCCGCCACCACGTAGAACGTCGTCTCTGGGCGCCGCCGCGGCCCGGTGCCGTTCGGTCCGGCCTTCGGCTCACGAGTTCGCCGTGGTTCCCCCGGTATCGTGGGGCGAATGTGCGGCATCGTGGGGTACGTCGGCCCGCAGGACTCGATGGAGGTCGTCCTCGAGGGACTGCGCCGCCTGGAGTACCGGGGCTATGACTCGGCCGGCGTCGCCGTCCTGGCCGAGGGCCGGCTGAGCACCGCCAAGAAGGCCGGCAAGCTGGCCAACCTGGAGAAGCTGCTCGCCGAGGAGACGCTGCCGGCCTCGACGCTGGGCATCGGCCACACCCGCTGGGCCACCCACGGCGGCCCGACCGACCGCAATGCGCACCCGCACGTCTCCGCCGACGGCACGGTCGCCGTCATCCACAACGGGATCATCGAGAACTTCGCCCGGCTGCGCGCCGAGATCGAGGCGAGCGGCGTGGAGTTCACCTCCGAGACCGACACCGAGGTCGTCGCGCACCTGCTGGCCGCCGTGTACCCGCAGCTGCCGGAGGGCCCCGACCGGCTGGCCGAGGCGATGCGCGTGGTCAGCCGCCGGCTCGAGGGCGCCTTCACCCTGGTCGCCTCGCACGTTGCCGAGCCGGACCGGCTGGTCGCCTCCCGCCGCAACAGCCCGCTGGTCGTCGGCGTCGGCGAGGGTGAGTACTTCTTCGGCTCCGACGTCGCCGCCTTCATCGGGCACACCCGGCAGGCGCTGGACGTCGAGGAGGACCAGGTCGTGCTGCTCGACCGCGCACGCGGCGTCATCGTCACCGACTTCCACGGCACCGTGGTCGAGCCCGCCACCCGCACCGTCGACTGGGACGCCGAGGCCGCCGAGAAGGGCGGCTACGACTGGTTCATGCTCAAGGAGATCGCCGAGCAGCCCCAGGCGGTCGCCGACACCCTGCTCGGCCGGCTCGGCTCCCGGGGCGAGCTGGTGCTGGACGAGGTGCGGCTCTCCGACCAGGAACTGCGCGACGTCGACAAGGTCTTCGTCGTCGCCTGCGGCACCGCCTACCACGCCGGGCTCATCGCCAAGTACGCGATCGAGCACTGGACCCGCATCCCGGTCGAGGTCGAGCTGGCCAGCGAGTTCCGCTACCGCGACCCGGTGCTGGACCGCTCCACGCTGGTCGTGGTCATCAGCCAGTCCGGCGAGACGATGGACACCCTGATGGC
>JAOPVN010000266.1 GCA_025966175.1 Modestobacter sp.
CAGGGCCCCGCAGCGGTAGGACAGTTCGTCCAGTGCAGCGCGGCTCCCGGGCGCACGGGAGCCGCGGCCTGCCACGAACACCGGCCGTTGCGCGCGCCCGAGCGCGTCGGCCAGCCGCGCCACCTCGGCCGGATCGGGCGTCGCCGCGGGCGGAGGGAGCAACGTCGGGACCACCGCGGCCGGCGCCGCCAGGTCCTGCACGTCCAGCGGCAGGTTCAGCACGACGACCCGCCGCTCGTCCCGGGCGGCGGCGACCGCCCGGGCGGCCAGCTCGACCGCGTCGTCGGCCGAGCCGACCCGCATCGGCACCGCCCCGACCGCCTCGGCGAGGGCGAACTGGTCGACGAAGAAGTTCGAGCGCGCCGAGGTCGCCTCCGCCGTCACGACGACCAGCGGCGTGCGGCTCTTCGCCGCCTCGGTGATCCCGGTGAGCGCGTTGGTGAGGCCGCAGCCCTGGTGCACGCTGAGCCCGGCCACCCCACCGCTCATCCGGGCGTAGGCGTCGGCCATCGTGGCGGCACCGCCCTCGTGGCGCGCCGCGACGTAGCGCGCCCCGGCGGCCACCATCGCATTCGTCACGGCGAAGTTGCCCGAGCCCACGACCCCGAAGACGGCGTCGATCCCGCACCGGACGAGGGTGCCCCCGACCGCCTGCGCGACGCTCCCGGGCACCGGGCTCATCCTCGGTCGACCAGGGCGAGGACCCGCGACGGCGACCCCGAACCGGACACGATGGGCAACGGCGCCGCGACGACCAGCGCTCCGGTGGGCGGCAGCTGGGCCAGGTTCTGCAGCTGGGTCAACCCGTACTTGCCGCTGCCCATGAGGCCCGCGTGGCAGGGGAACGGCGGGTCGAAGGAGTGCGCCGCGCCGGCGTCGGTGCCCACCGTCTCCACGCCCAGTCCGAGCACCGTCGACTCGTCGGCCAGCCACCTGGCGCACGCCGGGGACAGCCCCGGGGTGTGCGAGCCGGTCTCGTCGGCGTTCACGAACTCCTCCTGCGCGGCCGACCGGGCGTCCCAGCCGGTGCGGTAGAGCAGCCAGCCGCCCGCCGGCAGGGGGCCGTGCGTCGCCTCCCAGGCCTGGATGTGCTCGACCTCGAGCAGGAAGTCGGGGTCCGCGGCGGCCTGCGCCGAGAAGTCCAGGACGACGGCCGGCGCGATCAGGCGCTGCGGGGGCACCGACGCCACGTCCTCGCCGTCCCGGCCGGTCACCCAGTGGTTCGGCGCGTCGAAGTGCGTCCCCGTGTGCTCACCGGTGCGGAAGTTGTTCCAGTACCAGGCCGGTCCCCGGTCGTCGTAGCGACTGAGCTCCTCGAGCTGGAACGGCGCGGTCTGCGCGAACTGGGGCGGCAACTGGATGACCGGCGTCTCCGACGACAGCGGCGCGGTGAGGTCGATGACCTCGATGCGGCCGGTGGTCAGCGCTTCGGCGAAGCTGGCGAGGATCGACATCGCAGTCCCTTCTGGGGGTGAAGACCGGCCGTCAGCCAATCATGATCAGGTCGATGCGCCGGCCGGGCGGCGCGGACAGATGATGAAGGACGACGAGTTCATCGAGTCCGTCAGGGAGCGGACCGGGCTTCCCCCGAGGCAGCGTGCGGGGCGGGTCAGGCCCGGGTCAGTCCGCGCAGTGGGCCACGGTAGGGAGAACCGGCCAGGCCGACGACGTCGGAGATGCGGGTGGTGAACAGCCTGCCGGCGTCGGGCTGGGCGGCCTGCTCCCGCACCGACAGCCCGTCGGCGGACGTGCTCACCACGAGGACGTCCAGTGCCGGGCCGGCGAAGGCGCAGCCGGTCGTCTGTGTCGCGCGCACCCGGACCACGGCCTCGATCGTTCCCGTGGGGCTGTACCGGCGCACCTCACCCGGGCCCGCCACGGCGATCCACAAGTGGCCCGCCCGGTCCACGGCGAGGCCGTGCGGGATACCGGACTCGCTGTCACCGAAGTCGAGCAGGACCCGGGGTCGGCCCAGCGTGCCCAGATCAACGTCGTAGTCGTACGCGGTCACGGTGCGGGCACCGGAGTCGGCGAGATAGAGGACGTCGTCGTCCGGGGACCAGGCGATGCCGGCGGCGACTGCCAGTCCGGTGAGTGCGGCGATGACCGTCCCGTCCAGGTCGATCCGGTACAGGGACCCGGCCCCGGGCTCCTCGGGTGCGCCTCCGGTTCCGGCGAAGAACCGGCCGGCCCGGTCGCAGCCGCCGCTGCGCATCGGAGCCTGCGACCCCGCGCCGTCGGTGAGGTCCAGCAGGACGGCGACCTGCCCGTCCGGGGTGAGTCCGCGGAACCCGCTGCCGGCGGCCAGCAGCCACCCGGTGGTCAGGGTGCGGGCGACGGCGCCCAGTGTCTGGCCGACCGGCCGCACCGCCAGGTCGCTCACCCCGCCGTCCGGAGCGACCCGGCCCCACCGGACGTCGCCGACGGTGTCCACCCAGAGCAGTTCACGCGCGCCGTCGTCCCAGACCGGTCCGGCCGCGTGCCGGGCGGGGCGGACGGGCGCGGGGTCAGCCAGGAGAGGCAGCACGGGGCGGGTGTGCCCCGGGCACCGGACCGCCACACCGACCGGTGCAGACCTTCGTCGTCCTGGCGGCTTTCAGGGGCTCCTCCGCCGGGTATGCGCCAGACGTCCGCACCTCCTGAAGAGACGCCGCGTGGACCACGACCGGGTCCTCGAGCTCGCCGCCGGCGTGCCGGCGTCACCGGCGACGAGGTCGAGGACGTGCTCGCGCAGCTACCCCGCGAGTACACCGCCCTGCTGGACGAGAGTGAGTGAACCGGTGGACGAGAAGATCTTCTTCGCGACCGTTGCCGAGCGTGCCGGGCTCTCCAAGGAGGAGGCCGCGGACCTCACCCGGGCCACTCTGGCGGACCTCGCCGGCCAGATCAGCGGCGGGGAGCTCCAGCGGCTCGCGGTCGGGCTGCCGGACTGGCTCGAGCCCCACGTGCCCCGGCACGACGGCCGGTCCCACCCGAAGCCGCTGACCGACTTCGTCCGCGAGATCAGCCGGCGCACGGGGCTGACCGAGGAGGAGACCCGGCGCGGCGTGTCCGCGGTGCTGGCCGCCCTCCGCGAGGCCATGGACCCCAGGCACCTGGACCATGCCCTGGCGTCGCTCCCCAAGGACTACCGCCAGCTCGCGGCCGCCTGAGGGCTGGACCGTCATCAGGGGCCGTGGACGGAACTGCCTTTTTCCTTCCCCCGATCGGCTCGTCGACAACCCGCCGGGGACGACGGAGCGCGACGACCCGCCTCACTCGGTCGCCGGCCCGGACGTCAGAGCGCCGCTGCCGATGACGTAGGTGCGGGTGTTGGTGAACTCCGTGGCACCGGCGACGCCGAGCTCCCGGCCGTAGCCGCTGTGCTTGGTGCCGCCGAAGGGCAGCCGCGGATCGGAGGACACCACCGTGTTGACGAACAGCGCCCCCGAGGTGATCCGCTTCCCGACCGCGAGGGCACGGGCGGGGTCGGCCGACCAGACGCTGGCGGCCAGGCCGTACCGGGTGTGATTGGCGATCTCGGCCGCCTCGTCGTCGCCGTCCACCGCGATCACGGCGGCGACCGGCCCGAAGGTCTCCTCGGCCATCACCGGCATGTCCAGCGTCACATCGGTGATCACGGTGGGGGCGAAGAACGCGCCCGGTCCGTCGAGGCGCCGGCCACCGGTCGTGACGGTGGCTCCGGCGGCCACCGATCGGCTGACCTGCCGTTCCAATCCGTCGAGCAGGTCGGCCCGGGCCATGGGGCCGATGGTGGTGGCCGGATCGGTCGGGTCACCGACGGTGAGCTCGGCGACCGCCGCGGTGAACCGGGCGGTGAACTCCTCGACCACGGCGCGGGCCACGATGAAGCGCTTGGCGGCCAGGCAGCTCTGGCCGCTGTTGATGAACCGGGCCCTGACGGCCGACGGGACGACGAGATCCAGGTCGGCGTCGTCCAGGACGACGAAGGGGTCGGAGCCGCCGAGCTCGAGGAGGGTCTTCTTGATCTCCCGTCCCGCGGCGGAGGCGACGGCGGCGCCGGCCCGTTCGCTGCCGGTCAGGGTCACCGCGGCGATCCGGTCGTCGGCGATCAGCTCAGTGGTGATCGCCGGGACGTCGGGCTCGGCGACCACGATGGTGCGGAACACGTCCTCGGGGACGCCCGCATCCCGGAATACCTGCTCGATGGCCAGCGCGCAGCCGGTGACGTTCGGGGAGTGCTTGAGGACGGCGGTGTTGCCGGCCATCAGGGTGGGTGCGGCGAACCGGAGGACCTGCCAGAACGGGAAGTTCCACGGCATCACGGCCAGCACGACGCCGATCGGCTCGTGTTCCACCCAGGACTGCTGGTGCTGGGTGGCCACCGGGTGCGGGGCGAGGATCTCCGCGCTGTGGTCGGCGTAGTAGTCGCACGCGGTGGCCGACTTCTCCACCTCGGCGCGGGCCTCCCCCACGGGCTTGCCCATCTCGGCGGTCATCAGCGCCGCGAACTCCTCCGTCTGCTTGCGCAGCTGGTCGCCCACGGCGCGGATGAGTTCCGCGCGGCGCTCCACCGGGGTGGCCGCCCACGCCGGCTGTGCCGCGGCGACCGAGCCCAGGGTCTCGAGCACGCCGGCGAGGTCGGCGGCGGGGTAGGTCTGCAGCTCGTGGCCGGTGGCGGGGTTGACGGTGGTGACGGTCGCGCTCATGCGGTCTCCTCGGGGTCGGTCACGGTGACGGGCGTGCGGTCAGCGGCCGCCCATCCGAATCACCCCACCGAGGACGACGGCTGCCGAGACGGGCGTGCGGCGACCTCGCCGTGGCGCAACGGCACCAACCGCTGCGCCACCGGCGCGGTCTCCACGATGGGGTCAGGCCTCGATCGTCTCGTAGGTCTTGACGCTGCGTTCGGCCAGGTACTCGAGGGCGTAGCCGAACACGTGCTGCTGGAAGTGCTCGGTGGCCTTGTGGTCGTCGTAGGCCTGTGCGTCGACGTACTGCTCGTACAGGAAGAAGGTCTCCGGCTCCTCGGGGTTGACCTGGGCGGAGTAGAAGAGGTTGCCCGGCTCCGCGCGGGAGAGGGGGGTCATCGTCTTGATGACCTCGGTGATGCGCTTGGCCTCTCCGGGCTTGGCCTTCCAGGTGGCGGCAACGACGAACGCCATGGTCACGTGTCCTTTCGGTTGGGCTTGCCGACGGTGTTGCGCAGGATGCCGATCGGGCCGGCCTCCATCTCGATGACGTCTCCGGGCCGGAGCCATCGGTCCAACTCCAGTCCCGATCCGCCGGTGACGGTGCCCGAGCCGAGCACGTCACCGGGGAGCAGGGTCTGGTCCTGGGCTGCGTAGGCGATGAGGTCGCCGAAGCTGTGGTGCATCGCGGCGGTGGTGTCCCCGCCCCACCGCTCGCCGTTGACCCGCACCTCCAGCTGGAGGGTCGCCAGGTCGATCTCGTCGGGGGTGACGATGCAGGGGCCCAGCACGTTCGAGCCGTCCCACTCCTTGGCCTTGGCCGGGCCCATCCCGATCGGCAGCTCGCGGCGCTGGACGTCGCGGGCGCTCATGTCGTTCCAGATGGTGAACCCGAAGACGTAGTCCAGGGCCTGGTCGGCGGTCACGTCGCGGCACGGGCGGCCGATGACGGCGGCGAGCTCGAGTTCGTGGTCCAGCTGCTCGGTGTAGGAGGGCCAGGCCAGCTCGGTGTCCGGTCCGGCGACGGTCTCCCCCACGCTGCGGTAGAAGGCCGGCACCTCGTACCACTCGGCAGGGATCTCGCGCCCGAGGTTCTTGAAGGCGTTCTTCAAGTGCCCCTCGAAGGCCAGGAAGTCCCGGAACGACCGCGGGGTCAGCGGTGCGAGCAGCCGCACCCCCGGCGCCGGTGTCTCGACGCCGACCGGAGCGCCGGCGGTGATGAAGGCGATCATGTCCCCGTCGAACCCGAGGTCGGTGACGACGTCCCCGTCGAGTCGCCCGACCCGAGGGCCGTCCGGGGACAGATGGGTCACGTACTTCACGAGCTGACCTCCTGGACTGCGTCGATGATCGTCACCGAACGACCGCAGCGGGCCGGGGTGCCGCCCGGCGTCCACGACCTGTTCCCGGCGGCGGACGTCACGGTCAGATGGTGGTGATGGGCCGGGACTGCAGCAGGAACAGCCGGCCGTCGGCGTCGAAGGCCCACTCGATGTCCTGCGGGACGCCGTGCAGGTCGGCCAGGTGCTGCCCGAGCGCGGCCAGGGCGGCGCACTCGCCGTCGTCGAGCACCCGCTCGGCACCGACGATCCTGCTGCGCTTGACGACGCCGTCGCGGCTGAGCGTGTAGTTGTCCGGGGTGACCTCCCCGGACACCACTGCCTCACCCAGGCCGGGGGCGGCCTCGACGACCATGCGGTCCTTGCGACCGTGGACCGGGTCGACGGTGAACAGGACACCGGACTTGGCGCTGTCGACCATCTGCTGGACGACGACGGCCATGTCCACGTCCTCCAACGACCCCTTCTCCTGCCGGTAGAACACCGCCCGCTCGGTGAAGAAGGACAGCCAGCACTCCACGACGTTGTGCAGCACCTGCTCCAGGCCGTCGGTGTTGAGGAAGGTCTCCTGCTGTCCGGCGTAGCTGGCGCCCGCGGAGTCCTCGGCGCACGCCGACGAGCGGACCGCGACCAGGCCGGTGAGCTTGGCGTAGTGGGTCTCGATCAGGTCGCGGGGCGGAGCGGCCGCGGCCACGAAACCGCGGGCGCCCTCGATGTCCTTGACCCGCATCCGTTCCCGGATGGCCGCGCAGTCGACCGCCGCGGTGAAGGCCTCCGAGGTGATGACGAACCCGGGCGGGACGGGCAGCCCGTCGGCGGTCATCGTCGCCAGCGACGCGCCCTTGCCGCCGGTGAGCTGGACCAGCCGGCACTGGGGGTCCTCGAAGGGGAGGACCTGGGGTTGCTCGCTCACATTCGTCTCCCTCGGCCGGAGCGGGCGGTGCGGAACGGAGTGCTGCCGTACTGCTGGCGGGTGGTCCGGGACGTCGGCGGCGTCCCGGACCACCCGGTTTCGATCGCCCGGTCAGAGGCCGGCGGGGGCCGCCACCGACCTCGGGACCGGGGCAGCGACCTCCTCGAGGATCTCCACCCGGCCGGTGGAGCCGTTCACCCGGACCCGGTCGCCGGTCTTGATGCGTCGGGTCGCGTCGGAGGTGCCCACGACGGCGGGGATGCCGAACTCGCGGGAGACCACCGCGGGGTGCGACGCCATGCCCCCGGCGTCGGTGACCAGGCCGGAGATCTTGGTGAACAACACCACCCAGGCAGGGCTGGTCATCCGGCACACCACGATCTCGTTGCGCTGCACCGCGTCGAACTGCTCCGGGGAGAGCACCACGCGGGCGGTGCCCTCCACGACGCCCGCGGAGGCCGGCAGCCCGGGGACGTGCTGGGCGTTCTCCGGTGGCTTGCGGTCCAGCTTCTCCGGGAAGGCCCAGAGGGACCAGTAGGGGAACGCCACGGCGTCCCTGGTGGCCGTGCCCACCCAGTCGCGGGGGCGTAGTTCGAAGGCGTCCTCGCGCTCGTCGCGGCGGTCGGAGACCAGCTCCTTGGCGTCGAAGCCGTTGGACCCGGCCATCAGGCGGCGCAGCTCGTTGTACTTCAGGTACATGACGTCTTCGGCGTCCTCGAGCCTGCCGGCCGCCACCAGCGCCCGTCCGATCGCCACCAGCACCAGTCGAACCCGGGCGTTGGTGCCCTGGTCGATGTAGAAGTGGTGGTCGGGGGTCAGCGGATTCATCCGCAGGCTCAGGTCGAGCGCCTGGGTCAGTGCCTCCCGGGCCGGCCCCTCTGCCACGCCCTCGAAGACCTCGGCCTTCGCCTTCTCCAGGTCCTCGGCGACGGCCCGCAACTCGGCGGGGTAGTCGTAGTCGGTCTCCAGGTAGCCCCGGATGGCCTCGATGATGGGCGCCGGGTTCTCCCGCCAGGTGGTGAAGGAGAACTCGTGGGCCCACATGGACTTGTAGCCGAAGGTCTTCTGGTACGGAACGATCTTGTCCGCCAGGAAGGCCCGGCCGGCGTCGGTGGTCTCCAGCGCGCGGATGACGTCACCGCCCGTGGGCCGGGTGAAGGCCTGTGCGACCTCACCCTGCTCGCCCTTGACCTGCTCCTTGATCTGCCAGAGCGCCTCGATGGAATCCCAGTTGCGGTTCACCGTGGAGGACTGCAGCCGGCCCATCAACGCGGAGTGGTCGCCCTCCCCCCGGGCGGCGGCCACGGCGGCATTGAGGTTCAGCGTGGAGGAGAACTGGGCGAAGTTGAGCACCCAGTGGATCTGCCAGTGCCGGTCGTGCATGTCGATGACGTCCTCGAGCAGGATCGCCAGCTCGACCAGGCTCGCCGCATCGTGGTCGTACTCGTCGAAGCGTACGAAGTTGCGCTCCATCTCCGGGCGCAGGCGGTCCCGCCACCAGTCGAGGAAGTTCTCCGCGTAATAGGGCAACGTCCAGCCCATGTAGCCGCCGAGCTCAGCCGGGTCCTCGGCGGTGAGCGGTACGCGCGGGGTGTACCGGGCGCCGTACTCCGACCCCTCGGCCGACAGCCCCGGGGTCGCCGGGATGGCCGCGGTGTAGACGTAGCCATTGATGATCTTGGCGATCCAGTCCGAGGCGAACGGCGTGCCGAACCGCCGGAACATGTAGTCGCACTTGAGCCACCACCCACCGATGTCGGCGTACATGGGCGACACCGGGTTGGGGATGTGCAGGTCGTCGTGGACCCAGAACAGCTCCTGCTGTCCGGCGTCCCAGTCGACCGGGAACTCGTCGTCGCCGAGGAAGGTGGCCAGGACGCCTTCCACTGTCGGGGTGTCGGGGGTCGCTGCCGCGGCGGTCTCGACGTGCTGTTCGCTCATGCCCACTCCGTCGTAGGGGTCGGTTCGCAGGGGTCGTCCGCGGCCTCTCGGCGTGATCACCGATTCGCGAATATCGATAATGAACCAGCCGCGATCGGGGCCGTCAACCCCCAGGTGTGAGCCCCGCCACCGCTTCTGCGTGGCCGGGGTCACATCGCTACGGCGGGTGACCGTCGGCCGACGGGACTTGACACGCTGCCGGAGCGGTCATAATCATCGATTATCGACTTGCGGCTGCGAGTCACGACGACGGGAGCTCCACGTGGACCGGCCGCTTCGCCGCACGGTGCTCCGTGACGAGATCAAGGACCGCATCGTCGAGCGGATCCTCGACGGCACCTACGGGCCGGGCGACCGCATCGTCGAGAGCGCGGTGGCCACCGAGTTCGGGGTGAGCCAGGCCCCCGTGCGGGAGGCGCTGCGCGACCTGGAGGCCATGCGCTTCATCGAGTCCCAGCCGCACCGCGGCGCCCGGGTGCGGCAGGTGACGGTCGAGGAGCTGGGCCAGATCTACCCCGTGCGCGCGGCCCTGGAAGAGGTCGCCGGACGGGAGGCGGCAGCTCGGATGACCGACGAGCAGCTGGCCGATCTGGCGGCCCAGCTGGAGGGCATGCGGGCGGCCGCGCTGGCCGAGGACGTGCACGCACAGCTGCTGTGCGACATCCGGTTCCACGAGATCATCGTCGAGGCGTCGGGCAACCAGGTCCTGGTCGACGTGTGGCGGTCGCTGCGGGTGGAGGCCCGCACGCTCATCAGCGTGATGCGCAGCGACACCGACCTGCACGCCATCGCCGAGATGCACCAGCCCGTCCTGCAGGCCCTCCAGTTCCGGGACCCGGAACTGGCCGGCAAGGAGATGCGCTCCCACATCGAGTTCTTCGGCGCCTCGGTGGTCGGCCGCCGCAACGACTGAGCCGATCGCGGCCGGCGGACCAGCACGCCCGGGCTCCCCAGCACTGACCGCACCGACAGCCAACGGAGGCTCGACGAGATGCAGCAGCTGAACGACCGCGTGTTCACCGAGACGACGGTGCGGGGGTGCAACCCCAGCTACGTGGTGACCTCCGCCGGTCCGGTCGTCATCGACACCCCGCAGTTGCCCACCCGCGCGGTGGCGATGCGCAAGGAGGTGGAGGCCCACGGCCCGATCCAGTACCTGATCAACACCGAGCACCACGTCGACCACATCTTCGGCAACTACTACTTCCGCGGCGCCGGCCTCGTGGTCAACCACAAGGGCGTCTACGACAACTTCATGACGGTGTACCCGGAGCTCGACCCCTTCGAGTACGCCCGCGAGGCGCTGCCGACCGACGACCCCGACGGCGACGTGCTCTTCCCCGACCGCGAGGAGTACTACGCCGACCCCAACAAGGGGACCATCGTGTTCACCGGCGACCTCTCCCTGCGGGTCGGCGACCACGACTTCCACCTGCTGCACACCCCCGGACACACCCCTGGGCAGCTGGCGGTCTACGTCCCGCAGGAGCGGATGGTCTTCACCGGCGACAGCGTCTTCTGCGGCTGCCAGACCTGGTTGATGACGTCGGACGTCGACCAGTGGCTGGCCTCGCTGGAGATCATCCGGGCCCTCGACGTCGACACCGTCGTCCCCGGCCACGGGCCCGTCACCGACCTGTCCTACGTCGACCGGCAGCGCGCGGTGCTCATGAGCTGGAAGGCCGCCGTCGCCGAGGCCGTTGCCGCCGGCTGGACCAAGGACGAGACCCAGGCGCGGGTGAAGTTCCCCGAACTCGGCCAGGTCGACATCGGCCAGGAGTACATGCTCGAGTACGTCGAGACCCTCAATGCGGGATCGCTGTTCGACAAGCTGAGCGCCCGCGCGCAGCCGCCCGTCACCCCACGGAGCTGACCCCGCCGAGCAGGCGCGAGCGCGGCGACGTCAGTGCGACAGTGTGAACACCGTGGTGCTGTCGTAGACCTCGCCCGGGCGCAGCACCGTCGAGGGGAACGTCGGCTCGTTCGGGGAATCGGGGAAGTGCTGGGTCTCCAGTGCGAGGCCGTCACTCTGCCGGTAGATGTGGCCGCCGGTGCCCACCAGCGTGCCGTCGAGGAAGTTGCCGGAGTAGAACTGCAGCCCCGGCTCGGTGGTGGAGACCGTCAGGGTCCGGCCGCTGCGGGGGTCGTGCAGCACGGCCGCCTGCTCGAGGGCGTCCTGGCTGTCGGAGCCCCCACGTGCGCCGTTGTCGGTGCGGTCCAGTGCCCAGTTGTGGTCGTAGCCCTGACCGAACAGCAGTTGCTGGTCGTTCTCGCGGATGCGCTCACCGATGGCGGTGGGCTTCCGGAAGTCGAACGGGGTGCCCGCCACCGGTGCGATCTCACCGGTCGGGATGAGGGTCTTGTCGACCGGGGTGTACCCGCCGGCGTCGATCTGCAGTTGTTGGTCGTAGACGTTCCCGGACCCCTCGCCGGCGAGGTTCCAGTAGGTGTGGTTGGTGAGGTTGACGACGGTCGGCGCGTCGGTCGTGGCCTCGTAGTGGATCGCCAGGCTCGAGTCCGCCTCGAGGGTGTACGTGACGGTCGTGGTCAGGGTGCCGGGGAAGCCCTGGTCGCCGTCGAGACTGACCAGCTCCAGTTGCACCGCGGCCACGTCCCCGTCCCCGACCGGTGTGGCCTTCCAGACCTGACGGTCGAAGCCCTGGGGTCCACCGTGGAGGGTGTTCGGGCCGTCGTTGAGGGGCAGCTGGTAGGTCCTGCCGTCCAGGGCGAAGGTGCCGCCGGCGATGCGGTTGGCGTAGCGGCCGATGAGGGCGCCGAAGTGGGGGCCGGGGTTGTTGTGCTGGACGTATCCGGCCAGGTCGTCGAAACCGAGGACGACGTTCTGCACGTTCCCGTCCGCGTCGGGGACCTCCAGCGTCTGCACGATGCCGCCGTAGGTGAGCACGCGAACCGTCATCTCACCGTTGGTCAGGGTCCAGCGCTCGACGGAGGTGCCGTTCGGCGTGGTGCCGAACGCCTCGACGGTCGTGCTCGCGCCACTGTCGGCGTCCGCGCCGGCGGGGGTCGCGGCGCCGCTGATGAGCAGGCCCGCGCTGAGCGCGGCCACGAGGGGCCCACGGCGCCGTCGCGCCCGCGCGCGCACCGGGGTGCCGGTGGAGGGAAGGGCCGGGTGTCCGAGCATGGGGACTCCGAAGTCCGTGGGGGTCCACCGGCGTCATCGCGCGGTGGCAGGGGCACCACCGGATCGGGAACGAGGAACGAGGAACCAGGAACCAGGAACCAGGAAACGGCGTACGGGGTCGTGCCCCCAGGTGCAGTCCTAGAACGCGCCTTGTGAACCGTAGGAACGCCGCCGGACGAGTGTCAACGGCCGGCCGGCTGCAGTCGCGGGTCCGCTCGGAGGGTCGACGCCGGACATGCTCGCCGTCGTCACTGCGCGCATCCACCTCCGCCTCTGCCGGCCGGCGGCGCGGCGATCGCCTGACCGACCGCTCCGCCTGTGACCAAGCGAGCAGTCCTCCCGGGCCCCCGCACACCGCGGTCGCCGGACACTGGAGAGAGTCGAGCGGAAAGGAGGGTCCCCATGCAGCCGACGATGACCGCTCTGCACGAGAGCTACGTCTGGCAGGTCAACGAGGCCGTTGCCGAGGACCGGATGGACCTCGTCCAGGAGTTGACCGAGCAGTACGTCGAGGAAGCCCTGCGCCTCATCCTCGCGACGGCCTAGCGTGGGGACGGGGACGCGGCCAGCGCCCTGAGCAACTCGGTCCGGTGCAGGTCGGCGACGGCGGCGAGCAGATCCGGGTGCCGTAGCAACGCCGCCGCGGTCAGGTCACTCGCCGACGGGGTCACCAGCGGGCCGTCGAGCGGCTCTCCCGCCGCCAGGGCTGCCGTTGTCGCGAGCACCGGGTCACCGAGCAGCGCCGCTGCCCAGCTGACCACGACCTCGTCCACCCAGCTCCGCCACGGCGCTGCCTCGGCGGGGGCCGCGCTGAGATCGGCTCCGGACAACCAGTCCAGCCGCGTGCAGCCGCCCGGCCCACACAGCTCCAGCAGGGCGTCGTCCGCATCGGTCGGGTAGCGCAGCCGCGCGGCGACCGAGGCGGCCTCGCGTGCCTGCCACTGCGCGCTCATCGTGGCGAAGGGGTCCGCGGGGGCGGGGAACGCGGTCAGCAGCCACTGCGCGCTCGCCGCCACGATTCCGGTCAGGTGCTCAGTCACGATGTCACCGACGGTAGGCGGGCACGAACCTGATGTCATGGGCTCTCTCGTCACACCCGGCACCAAGCCCTTGACCGCCGGTCACCGACTGGACCATCGATGTCGGGCCGGTGGAGAGCCATCGCGGCTCAGCGGGCGGTCGACCGACCCGAGGTGGGTCAGCCCCGGTAGTTCACGTGCACGTGGTCCAGGTGGTTCGCCGTGGCGCCGCCGCGGTCCTCCATCGGCTTCCACGAACCGCCCGGCGAGCTGAGCATCCGCTGCTGCCAGATGACGTACTCCACGCCGAGGGCGTCCCAGTGCTCGATCTGGTACTGGGCGATCGTGTCGCCGAGGGCGTCGTCGGAGCCGACCATGAAGTCCAGCGCCAGCCCGGACGGGTGGCCGCCCGGGTCGGCCGCGCTGGCGCGGGTGCCACCGATGGTGATGCCCGCGGCGCCGGGCACCTGGGAGACGACCGCGTTGGCAGCCGCCTGCGCCTGCGGCTGCACGCTCCCGGTGCTGTTGGTGATCCGCGCGACTGCCGTGACCAGGGTCGCGGAGCTCGTCGCGGCAGCGTTCGGGGTGGCCTTCGCGGCCTGCTGCCGCGTGGCGGCCTGGGCGGCTGCGGCGGCCTCCGCTGCGGTGCGGGCCACGGCTGCTGCGGCCGCCTCAGCCGCTGCGGCGGCCTCGGCCTGCTGCTGGTCGAGCACTGCCTGGTCGAGCACTGCCTGGTCGGCGGCGGCCTGCACCTGCTGCGCCGCGGTCTGCGCGGCCTCCCGGTTGCTGCGGCTGGCGGCGAGCTGCTCGAGTGCCCGCAGGTCCGGCGTCGCGTCGGCTGCCGTCGACTGGGCCGTCATGCCGAGCTGGGCGGCAACGCTGACCGGCTCGGACGCGGCGGCCCCTGCCTCGGCGGCCGGTTCGGCACCGACGAGGACGTTGACCAGGAGCGCGCCGGCCGTGGCCACGCCCAGGTACAGCCCGGGACGACGAACGGCGGAGGGCGGCCGGCGGCGCGAGTGCCTGGCCCGACCGGAACGGCCGGAGATGGTGGTGCGGGGATTCATGGGGAGGAGTTCTCCGAGGGTGCGAGCGCAACAGCACCCCGAGGGCGGCGGCTGCGGGCGGGTGTGCGGGCAGAGGGAACTGCAGCCACCGGACCCGACCACCGTACCCAGCGTTGTGCACTTGTGACAATCGGCAACCGTCGATTTGTCGGGTGATGAGGGTCGCGGAATTCCTGTTCGCCGGCCACGGGGGTGTGCGCCGACGATCGTGGCCCACTCCTCGACGGGCGAACCGACGTTCTCGGCGACGCCGCTGTCCTGGACCCACGCCGGCTTCGTCCGGCTGGCCGATGCCATCGCCGCCGGGCACCCCGTCGACACGCCCCCAGCCGGTGGCCTGCCGCTACAGGACGTCGCTGTGCCAGCAGCGACCCCGGGCCGGCGGGACCCCGGGCCGGCGGGACCCCGGGCCAGCAGCGACCCCGGGCCAGCAGCGACCCCGGGCCGGCCGTGACCCCGGAAGAGCCTCGCCCTGAGCCTCGGCTTCACGCACGCGGCCCACTTCTCCCGGGCGTTCAAAGACCGCTACGGGCTCCTGCCGAGCCGGCACCGCGAGCAGGCCCTGGCCGGCCCGGACGGGGTCCCGGCACCTCGGGACCGACCCCCGCCGTGCGCACGCTGACGACTCATCGCGGCGACGGTCGCGAGCCAGGGCCGTTGTGCTCGTCGGACACCGGGGAGGTCCGGTGCGAGCGGCGTCCGTGCGCCACCCGGACGGCGAACTGGCGCGTGCGCCGCGGGACCGCCGGCCCTCGGCCGTGACGCCTCATGCCCGCCGGGGGCCGCCGTCGCGCGAGCCGCGCCCCTCTCCGTTCTCGTTCCCAGCGCGCGGTGGTGCTGCGGGCCAGCGCGGCCACCCCGGCCGAGACCACCAGGAACACGACGGTGATCGATGTCAGCGTCCACATGCGGCTGCACCTCCGGACCGGCCGCGCGGCTCCGGCACCCGGAGTCGCGCGGCGACGTGCCGACGGTCCCGCCCGTCGGTCCGAGCGACAAGACACCGAGATCCGGTACGACATCAACCGTTATGAAGCGGACCACTCCGAGCCGGCCTCGGAGCAGTAGCCGACCGCACTCGTCGCCGATCCGAGCAGGCCCGCACCAGGGCACTCGTCGTCCCGGGGTCGGGCCGGGCGGCGGCGCCGTCGAGGGCGCCGTCGAGGGCGCGGCGCTCCGGCGTACCGCCTCGGCCTGGGCGGCCACCGGCTCCGGGAGCGCCTCGTCCGGATCGGACCCTGGCCTGCGGGCCCTGGCCTTCGACGCCGAGGAGAGCCTCCAGTTGCACTCGGTCAGCGCGGCGGTGACCTACGACTGGGGGATGATCCCGATCCGGGCGCGGGTCGGCGCCACGGAGTGGACCACCTCACTGTTCCCCGAGGACGGCGGCTACGTCCTGCCGGTGAAGGACGCGGTGCGCCGGGCGGGCGGCTCGAGGAGGGCGACACCGTCACGGTGCGGCTGACCGTGGCCGACCGGGGGCGAGGTCAGAACCCGGTGAAGAAACGCAGGTAGTGCGCCGCTAGCTCGTCGGGCGACTCCTCGGCCAGCTGGTGACCCCACGGCAGGATCACGCCCCGGACGTCGTCGGCCACCTCGCGCATCTGTCGCTCGTTGTCCGCGCCGATGAAGTACTCGCTGCCCACGGCGAGCACCGGCATCGGCAGCTTCGTCCGCGCCGCTTCCCGGTTCTGCTCGGCGTCGGTCAGCGTCGCCCGGTAGATCTCGCACATGCAGCGGATGCCGCCGGGTGAGGAGTAGCAGCGGACGTACTCGTCGAGGGCGTCCGGAGTGATCGCGCTCGGGTCGTGCGTCTCGTGCTTCATGAAGTAGGAGAAGTACTCCCGCTCCTTGCCGGAGATGAGGAACTCGGGGAACTCGGGCACCGAGTAGAAGTTGATGTGCCACAGCCACACGAAACTGCGGACGTTCTCGGCGGTGAGGAACGAGTACTCCTCCAGCCCGAAGCCGGGCAGGATCATCTCCTGGTAGACCAGCTGCTGCACCCGGTCGGGATGGGTGGCGGCGAGCTGGTAGGCCGCGGCCGCGCCCCAGTCCTCCCCCACCACCCGGTACCGCTCGTGGCCCAGTCCGGCCATCAGCGCCGCGAAGTCCTCCGCGACGGTGCGCATGTCGAACCCGCCCGCGGTGTGCTGGGAGTCGCCCAGCCCGCGCATGTCCGGCACGACCACCCGGTGGTGCGTCATGAGGAGCGGGAGGACGTGCCGCCAGTGGTAGGACGTCTTGGGCACCCCGTGCAGCAGGAGCACCGGCTCACCCTCGCCCGCGGTGAGGTAGTGCAGCCGGACCCCGTTGACGAGGGCCCGGCCGTGCCGGACCAGTTCGCCGTTCTGGTCGACGATCCTCACCAGCCAGCTCCTCTCGGGTCCTGCCGGTTCTGGTCCTGCCGGTTCTGGTCCTGCCGAGGCGGCACGGGACGCCGGGTCCACCGCGGCCGGTCAGAAGTCGTGGGCCTCGTCGTAGCCGAGGTCCGCGGAGCGCGCGTCCTGGCCGCCGCCCACCGGCGCACCGCCGCGTTCCTCACCGGGCGCGGGGCCGGGGGCGTCGTGCCCGGCCCGAGCACGACCGGTCTCCTCGTGGGCCAGGTCGTAGCCGTAGTCGCCCGGGGGCTCCACCGGGGAGTCCGCGAGCCGACGGAGGAAGTCGAGCACCCCCCGCGGGCCGTCCAGCACCAGGTCGGCGGTGGCCAGCAACTCCGGCGGGGCCTCCTCCGATCGGACGGCCACCCGGAGCCCGTCGCGTCCGCCCGCAGCGAGCTCCGCCACCGCGGCGAACGCGGGCAGATCACCGAGGTCGTCACCGACGACCACCACCGCCCGGGCGCCGGACTCGGCGACGACCCGCCGGACGGCGTCCCCCTTGTCGCTGGGCACCGGCGGACGGAGCTCCCAGACCAGCTTCCCCGGGATGAGCTCCAGGCCGTGCTGCTCGGCGATCTGCCGCGCGGTGCGGTCGATCGGCTCGGTCCAGCGGTCCCGGTCGGGGACCCGACGCGTGTGCACCGCGACCGAGTAGACCTTGTCCTCCAGCCAGGCGCCGCTGTCCCGCACGGCCGGGGAACCGCGCAGCGCCGCGGCGGCCGCGGCGACCGCGGGTCGTGCCGCCTCCAGCCGCGGGTCCACCCGGACCTGGCCGTCGCGCATCTCCTGCAGCCCGTACAGCCCGAGGTAGCGCACCCCGGGGGCCGCAGCGTGCTCACCCAGGTAGGCGGCCGGCCGGCCGGAGACCAGGGCGACGGCGGCGAACCGCCGTGCCAGCGGCCCGAGCAGCTCCACCACCCCCTGCAGCGGCCGGGCCGCCTGCGGGTCGTCCACCACCGGGCTGAGCGTGCCGTCGAAGTCCAGACACAGGGCGACCTCCTGCGACCGGCCTCCCAGCGCCCGGGCCGCCTGCTCGACGGTGACGGTGCCCGCGGTCACGGTGCGTGCTCCAGCAGGAGCTCGCGCTCCTGCCCCGGCGCCAACTCGACGGCCTGGCCGTGCACGAGGAGGTTGACGGGGCTGGTGCCGCCCGGTCGCACGCCGAGCCGGATGCGGTCCTCGGCCAGGTCGACGTCCACGCGTTGGCCGCGGTAGTGGACGCTGAACCGCAGCTGCTTGACCTCCGGCGGCAGCGCCGGGTCGAAGCGGAGCGCCGGCCCGAGCGCACGCATGCCGGTGAGGCACCGCAGCACGATGTCCACCGTCCCCGCCATCGCCCCCAGGTGGATGCCCTCGGCCGTGGTTCAGCCCTGGACGTCGGAGATGTCGCTCTCCAGCGCGTGCTGGAGGAAGCGCCAGGCCTCGTCGGGGCGGGAGCGGGCCAGCACCCAGGCGCTGACCACGCCGCTCAAGGTGGACCCGTGCGAGGTCCGCTCCAGGTGGTAGTCGACGGTCCGACCGAGCTGCTCGGCGCTCACGTCGTAGCCCAGGTTGTGCAGCAGACCCCGCAGCTCGTCGCGGGAGAGCAGGAACAGCAGCATGAGGACGTCGGCCTGCTTGGCGAGCTTGTACCGGTTGGTGCTGTCGCCCTCGGCCTCCAGGAGCCGGTCCAGCCGCTGGATGTTGCCGTAGCGCTCCCGGTATCCCTCCCAGTCGAACTCGGGCAGTGCCTCGTAACCCTCGAACTGGGTCATGATCCCGTCGGCGTGGAAGACCACCTTCATCTTCCGGCTGATGTCCCGCCAGCGGGCCAGTTCCTCGTCCCGCAGTTCGAGCTCCTGGACGAGTTCCTGCCGGTAGTGCGGCGGCAGGACGTCCAGCGTCTCCAGCGCCCGTTGCAGCACCCACACCGCCATGACGTTGGTGTAGGTGTTGTTGCGCAGCCCGGGCTCGTCGGAGTCCGGGTACGCCTCGTGGTACTCGTCCGGGCCCACCACGCCGTGGATCTCGTACCGGTCCTCGTCGGCGTTGTACGTGGTGGCGCTCGACCAGAACCGCGCGATCTCGATCAGCAGTTCCGCGCCGGTGAAGCGCAGGAACGACGTGCTCCCGGTGACCATGTAGTGCTGCCACACGTTGTAGGCGATGGCGATGTTGACGTGCCGCTGGTTCTGCGAGTGGTCGGGCAGCCAGCGGCCCGACTTCGGGTTGAGGTGGAGTTCCTGGGTCTCCTCGCGGCCGGTGGCACCGCTCTGCCACGGGAACATCGCACCCTCGTACCCCGCGGCACGGGCCGCGGCGCGGGCCACGCCCAGCCGGGCGTGCCGGTACTGGAGGAGTGCGCCGGCCAGGTTGGGGCGTTCGAAGTTGAGGAACGGGAAGATGAACATCTCGTCCCAGAAGACGTGGCCCCGGTAGGCCTCCCCGTGCCAGCCCCGCGCGGGGACGCCGACGTCCAGGTGCTGCGTGTGCGGGGAGACGGTCTGCAGCAGGTGGAAGATGTGCAGGTGCAGGACCGTCTCGGTCCACTCGTTGGCGCTGTCGAGCTGGATGTCGAACCGGTTCCAGAGGGTGTTCCACGCCCCCTCGTGCCGGGTCAGCAGCGCGGCGAAGTCCTCCGCGGTCGTCACGACGAGCCGGGCGTCGTCGCGGCTCTCGGAGATCCCGCGGTCCTTCGACGTGTGCAGCGCGACGGTCTTCTCGATGCTGGCCGAACGCCCCTCCGCGAGCTCGAGGGCCAGTTCCTGGGCGATGAACCCGGGCTCCTCGACCAGCCGCCGGTCGACGTCCACCCGCTGTCCGTCCCGCAGCACCCTCGTGCGCGCTGCCAGTGCCACGCGTACATGTGACTGCAGGGTCTCGACCTGCAGGTCGACGGTCTCGGAGTCGACCTCGCCCTGCCCCAGGACCTGCAGGTGGCGGCCGTTGAGGTCGCGGTAGCGCTTGACGCCTGCGTTCACCACGCGGCCGTCGATCCCGGAGGAGACCTCGAGCCGGCCCGTCCAGTTCTCCGCCGTGAAGGTGGTCTCCAGGCCCGCGAGGTGTTCGTCCTTCATGCTGACGAACCGCCGTTGGGTCATGCTGGTGCGCCGTCCCTCGGCGTCCTGCCAGGTCAGGTGCCGGGTCAGCATCCCGCGGCGCATGTCCAGCTCGAAGCGATGGTCGACGACGTCGGAGCGCCGGGCGTCGAACCAGTCGCCGCCGGAGATCCGGAAGCGCAGCGGCAGCCAGTTCGGGACGTTCACCAGGTCCTCGTTCTCGACCAGCCGCCCGGCGACGTTGGTCTCCGCCCGGTCGTACAGGCCGGCGACGTAGGTGCCGGGGTAGTTGACGTCGTCGGCCTCGGCCTCGGGCAGGGCACCGCGGGTCACCAGGTACCCGTTGCCCAGCGCGCACAGCGCCTCCCGCAGCCCCTGCCTCGCGGGGTCGAACGAGTCGTACACCAGCGTCCAGACGCTCGGCGGCTGCTGCGTGTGCCGGTTCCTGATCTCGGCGGCGGCCCGGCGCTCCTCGAGCCGTCCCTGGGCCAGGGCCCGGCGGGAGACGTCGTCCAGCGTCGTGACGACGAGGTCCGCACCCGCCTCCATCAGCAGGTCGCGGTCGTCCAGCCTGGCCACGCCCAGCGCGGCCATCCCCGCCGCCTTGGCGGCCTGGATCCCGCTGCTGGCGTCCTCCGTGACGAAGCAGTCGGCCGGGTCCACGCCGAGCTCCTGAGCCGCGGTCAGGAAGATCTCCGGGTCGGGCTTGCCCTTGGGGAAGTCGCGGCCGGAGATGTCGGCATCGAACAGTTGGGCCAGCGTCATGCCCTCGTGGATGAAGTCGCACTCGATCCGCTGCTCGGCGGCGAACAGGTCCAGGCGGATCCGTTCCAGGAAGAGCTTGGCGTTCTTGGACGACGACGCGGCCGCGACGAGGATCCCGTCCGACTTGACGTCCAGGATGAACCGCAGGGCATCCGGAAAGGCCATGAAGCGGCCCTCGTCGATGAGCTTGATGACGTGCTCCTGCTTGCCGGCCGCGTACTGCTCGATCCGGGAGTCGATGTCGGGCACCCCGAAGTACTCCATGGCCGCCCGGGCACCCTCCATGCGTGGCCGGCCGGCCATGACCTCCTGATAGACGGCGGGGGTGAACCGTTCTGCGGTCCAGCTCGTCCGGTCCCGGATGTCGCTCCACTCGGTCTCCATGAGTGCTCGGAACGCCTCACGCCAGGCCAGTTCGTGCGGGGAGTCGACCAGGACCCCGTCCACATCGAAGATCGCTCCGCGGAATCCAGCCGGGTGGGTCATCGGAGTCTTCCTTTGCTCGGGTGCGACCGGCGAGGCCGCCGTGCCGGTGACATGTGCGGTGACATGCCGTGGATGCGCGTGGACCTCGTCGGCCACGCACCTGTTCAGGTGGTGCGACGTGGGTGGGCAGCTGTCGGCGGGGTGCCGGCGGGTACGGCGGCAGCCGGCCTCGCGGCGGTGGTCGGCGGCGTGCCGAAGGTGGGCGTCGCCGCCCCCGCGGACCCCCCGGAGGCCCGGGCGGCCTCCACCTCGGCCAGCGTCGGCGGATCGGCACCCGGACGGGAGCAGGTGATCGCCGCGATGAGGCTGGCCGCGTCCAGGAGGCTGACCAGGCTCGACTCGTCGATGGCCGCCAGCGCGTCGCGGCGCTGGCCGCCGAGGAGGTCGGCACGACGCAGTCCGTCGAGCAGTCCCGAGGTGAACGAGTCCCCCGCACCGACGGTGTCCACGAGGTCGATCGGCGTGGCAGGTCGGTGCAGTTCCAGCCCTGGCGTGACGGCGAAGACGCCGCTGCCACCACGGGTGACGACGACGAGAGCGGGGCCCAGGCCCAGCCACTGCCGGGCCACGTCCTCGTCCGCACGGCCGGGATAGAGCCAGTTCAGGTCCTCGTCGCTGACCTTGACCACGTCGGACAGGGTGACCAGGTGCTCGATCCCGGGCTGGGCCCGCTCCGGCGTGCCGAGCAGGGCCGGGCGCACGTTGGGGTCGTAGGAGATGGTCACCCGGCCCCGTTCGTGCTCCCGTTCCAGCAGGTCCTCCACCCTGGCCCGGCCCGGTTCCAGGACCGTGGCCAACGAGCCGGTGTGCAGGCACCGGGTCTCGACCGGCAGCGGCTCCAGGTCACCGATGTCCCATTCGATGCGGAAGTCGTAGGTCGCGATCCCGGCCGCCAGGCTGGCCACCGCCAGGCTGGTCTTGCTGTCCGCGCCGGCACCACCGTCGACCTGGACGCCGCTGGCCTCCAGGTGCGTGAAGACCATCTCCCCGAAGGCGTCCTGCCCCAGCCGCGTCATCAGGATCACCGGGTCCCCCAGCCGGCCCAGGCCGAGGGCGACGTTGGCCGGGCTCCCCCCGGGGTGGGCCACCATGGTGCGACTGCCCCGCACGCCGACGAGGTCGACGAGCGCTTCACCGATGACGACGAACATGCGCCGCCTCCTCCCCATCGACGGGAACGATGGCGCAGGTCGCGCCCGGTCACGCGCAGGTCAGTGCGCGGCTCCCTCGGTCACGAGTGCGCCGCCGTGCCGGTCGGTGCGGAGGTCGAACAACGCGTAGCCGGCCACCGCTGCCAGGCAGATCGCGGGGACGATGAAGGCGGGCGCCGCGCCCACCGTGTCCATGACCTTGCCGTGCACCATGGGCAGCAGGGCTCCCCCGAGGATCGCCATGACCAGGCCGGCAGCCCCGAACTTCGTGTCCGGGCCCAGCCCCCGCAGCGCGACGCCGTAGATGGTCGGGAACATCAGCGACAGCGACAGCGAGATCCCGACGACGGCGAGCAACCCGATCAGGTTCGGCGAGAAGACCGCGACGAGGGCGAGCACCACCCCCAGCGCGCCCATGGCGAACAGCAGCTTCGTCGGGCGGACGATGCCGAGCAGGTAGGTCATCACGAAGCGCGCGATGAGGAAGAGGATCAGGCTGGCCTGCAGGAACCAGCCCGACCTCGCGGTCGACACGTGCACGACGTCCTGGGCGTACTGGATGGTGAAGGTCCAGGTACAGACCTGTGCACCGACGTTGAGGAACTGGGCGACCACGCCGTAGCGGTAGTGGCGGTTGTGCCAGAGGCGGCCGAGGACCCCGCTCCCCCGCTCCTCCAGTCCGAAGTGGGCGTGCTCGTCCGGCGTGGTGATCTTGCGGAAGGCGATGAGCAGCCAGATCAGCAACAGGGCGCAGGCGATGCCGGTGTAGGGCCCGAGCACCAGGGAGAGGTCCTGCTCCTGGCTCTGCTGCAGCTGTTGGGCCGTCATGGAGGCCTTCTCGGACTCCGGCGTGATGTTCGGCAGGATCAGCACGGCGCCGAGCAGGACACCGATGTTGGCGCCGACCGGGTTGAAGGCCTGCGCCAGGTTCAGCCGTTGGGTCGCGCTGATCTCGGGACCCATCGCGATCACGAAGGGGTTGGCCGAGGTCTCCAGGATGGACAGCCCGGCCGCCAGCACGAACAACGCCAGCAGGAAGAAGCCGTAGGCAAGCAGCCGGCTGGCGGGGATGAACAGCAGCCCACCGATCGTCGCCAGCCCCAGACCGGTGAGCACGCCGGCCTTGTAGCCGTACCGCTTGTTGATCAGTGCGGCCGGGATGGCGAGGGAGAAGTACGCGCCGTAGTAGGCGAACTGCACCAGTGCGGACTGGAAGTTCGACATCGCGAAGATGTGCCGGAACACACCGACCAGGACGTCGGTGAGGTTGGCCGCCGAACCCCAGGCCGCGAAACACGCGACGAGCAGGATGAACGGCACGGTGAAACCTGGATAGACCAGGCCCACCCGCTGCGAGGCCGGCCCCTCGGGTCGGCTCTGGATGACGGTCGGTCGGCCCACGGCAACCACTCCTCGCGCACGCGCGACTGGACGCCCCCGTGAGTCTGTGACGTCGGTCACAGCCACCGCGATGAGCGTAGCCGCCGGTCGCGGCAGGTTCCACAGCGGGCGCTCCGCCGTGACCGGTGGGCGTGCTCGGCCGTCCGGTCGCGGCAGACCGTTCGGCGTCACGGAACCCGGCCGTCCGGGAGCCGCCGAAGCCGCGGCTCTGCGGCTACTTCTCGTCGAAGAGGCGCAGCTGGGACGGTTCCCGGAGCAGGCCCTCGAGGATGCGGTTGCCCTCGATGTTGTAGGGCTGCTTCATGTGCTCGTCCCACGCGGCGCGGGAGCGGAACATCTCCAGCATCACCCAGCTGTCCGGGTCGTCCTGCGGTTGGACGAGGTGCATGAACACGCACCCGGGTTCGTTCAGGGTGTTCCGGCGCATGGACTGCAGTTGCGCCTCGGCCTCCACCATCCGCTCCTTGTGCGGCTTGATGGTGACCACGAGGAAGAGGGGGCGGTCCTGTTCGCTCATGC
>JAOPVN010000603.1 GCA_025966175.1 Modestobacter sp.
GCGGCGTCCTGCTCCTCGAGCGCGGCGATCTGGTCGTCGGTCCCGTCGAGCTCGAGCAGCCGGTCCGATGCGCGGGCTGACCAGGCCAGCACCCCGTCGACGTCCTCGGCGGCGTGTCGCCGGACCAGGGTCGTGAGGTCGGCGAGCCGCTCCTGCGCCCGGGCCAGCCGGACCGGATCGGCGTCGACGGAGGCCAGGTAGGACGCGAGGTCACCTGCGACGTCGCCGATGAGGTGACCGACCTCGGCCAGGCGCGCGGCCAGGTCGCCGAGCTGCGGGTCGTGGGCGGCCGCGCCCTCGACGGCCCGGCGGGCGGCCACGAGCAGCTGCAGCGCGTCGACGCCGCCGCTCGCGTCCTCGTCGCCGGTCAGGGCCTGCTGCGCCGCCGCGGCAGCCGAGCGCAGGTCATCGGCGTTCGACAACCGCTCGATCTCGGCCGTCAGTGCGCCGCCCTCGCCGGGCTGCGGCGCGACGGCCTCGACCTCGGCGACGCCGAGGCGCAGCAGCTCGGCCTCGCGCAGGCGTTCAGCGGCCTCGGCACGCAGCTGCTCGAGGGTGGCCCGCACGTCGCGCCAGCGCGCCCAGTCGGCGGCGAAGCGGTCGCGCAGCGCCAGGACCGGCCGGCCGGCGTAGCGGTCGAGGGCCGAGCGCTGCTGGGCGGGCTTGAGCAGCCGCTGCTGGTCGCTCTGCCCGTGCACGGCGATGACGTGGTCGGCGAGCTCCCCCAGCACGCCGAGCGGCACGCTCCGCCCGCCGAGGTGGGCCCGCGAGCGGCCGTCGGCGGCGACGCTGCGGCTGACCAGCAGCGCCCCGTCGTCGAGCTCGGCGCCGGCGTCGGCGGCGCGCGCCCACACCGGGGAGTCCGGCGGCAGCACCAGCCGGCCCTCGACCCCGGCCCGCCCGCCGGCGCGGACCCGCCCGGGGTCGGCGCGGCCGCCGAACAGCAGCGTGAGGCCGGTGACGACCATCGTCTTGCCCGCGCCGGTCTCCCCGGTGACCACGGTGAGGCCGGGGCCCAGTTCCAGGGTGACGTCGTCGATCGCACCCAGCCCGCGGATGCGCAGCTCCGACAGCGCCCCGTTGCGGGCGGTCGCGGGCCGCGCGGTCCGTGTCGACCCAGCGGCCTCCGGCGGGGAGTCAGACCTCGCTGTCCGGGTGGCCACCGCCCACCTCCCCCCCGGTCGAGGAGGTGCCGTCGGCAGTGTTGATGCCGCGGGCCAGCACGTTGCTGGTCCACGTCGGGGCCTCGTGCCCTGGGCCGTGCGAACGGGCGTCCCGGAAGCCACGGACCGGCAGGCCGAACTTGGCGACCAACCGGTCGCCGAACGACGTCGGGTTGACCCGGGCGATCCGGACCGGCCGGTCGGAGCGACGCACCTCGACGCGGCCGCCGTCGGGGACCTCGACGATGCGCCGACCGTCGGCCGAGACCCGGGCGCGGGTGCCGTCCGGGGGCACGGCGACGGTGAGCACCGAGTTCGGGGAGGTGACCAACGGACGGGCGAACAGGGCGTGGGCGTTGGTCGGCACCACCAGCAGCGCCTCTACGTCGGGCCAGACCACGGGCCCGCCGGCGGAGAAGGCGTAGGCGGTGGAACCGGTCGGGGTGGCGCACAGGACGCCGTCGCAGCCGAAGCTGGTCAGCGGGTGGCCGTCGACCTCGATGACGACGTCGAGCACCCGGGACCGCTCGACCTTCTCCACCGACACCTCGTTGAGCGCCCAGGTGCCGCCGGTGCGCCGGCCGTCGGCGTCCAGCACGGTGGCGTCGAGGGTCAGCCGCTCCTCCACGGCGTACTCGCACTTCTCGACCGCGGAGAGCATCTCCTCGACGGCCTCGGGCTCGGTCTCGGCGAGGAAGCCGACCCGGCCGAGGTTCACCCCGGTGATCGCCGCATCGGTGTTGCGGGCCAGCTCGGCGGCGCGGAGGAAGGTGCCGTCACCGCCGAAGACCAGCACGATCTCGACTCCCTCGGCCGCTCCGGGGCCGAAGGGACACACCTCCGCACCGGGGACGGCCAGCGCCTCGGCCTCGTCCTCCAACAGCCGGACGATGATCCCGGCCTCGGTCAGCCGCGCGGCGGCGGACCGGGCGAGGTCGACGATGTCGGCCCGGCCGGTGTGCACGGCGAGCAGGACGCGCCGGGTGGGCGCGCCGGTCTCGCAGTCGGTGCCCTCGGTCACGACTTCTCCTCGCTGATGCTCATCGGACCCGTGCCCAGGTGCGGTGCTCCTGGGTGACCTCGCGCGCTCGGTCACTGCTTCTCCTTGCTGGCGCTCCTCGTACCCGTGGGCCCAGGTGCGGTGTTCCTGGGTGACCTCGCGAGCTCGGTCACTGCTCCTGCGTGACCTCCCGAGCTCGGTCACGTGGGTCCTTCCTGAACTGCTCGGTCGATGGCGCTGCGGTCCGGTGGTGGTGCGTCCCGACGCAGCCAGAGGAAGAACTCCACGTTGCCGGCCGGGCCGGGCAGCGGACTGGCCACGACACCGGCGGTGCCCCAGCCCAGGTCCGCGGCGGCCCGGGCGACGGTCTCCACGGCGTCGGCCCGGTGCTCGAGGTCCCGCACGACCCCGCCGGCGCCGAGCCGCTCGCGGCCGACCTCGAACTGGGGCTTCACCATCGGCAGCAGGTCCGCGCCGGGTTCGGCGCAGGCGGTCAGCGCCGGGAGCACCAGCCGCAAGGAGATGAAGGACAGGTCGGCGACGACGAGGCCGACCGGCCCGCCGATCGCCTCGGGGGTCAGCTCGCGCACGTTGGTGCGCTCGTGGACCGCGACCCGGTCGTCGGTGCGCAGCGACCAGGCGAGTTCGCCATAGCCGACGTCGACGGCCACCACCTCGCGGGCGCCCCGGCTGAGCAGGACCTCGGTGAACCCGCCGGTGGAGGCGCCGGCGTCCAGTACGCGGCGTCCCTCGACGGCCACCGGGAAGGCGGCCAGGGCGCCGAGCAGCTTGTGTGCACCGCGGGAGACCCAGCTGGGCTGGTCAGGGTCGGTGCGGACGACGACCGGGGCGCCGGCCTCCACACCGGTGGCCGGCTTGGTGGCGGCCTGCCCGCCGATGGTCACCCGACCCTCGGCGATGAGGCTGACGGCGTGTTCGCGCGATCGGGCGAGCCCGCGGCGCACGAGCTCGGCGTCCAGCCGGCTGCGTCGGACCATCAGAGCTGGTCGATGGTGGACAGTTCGCGCTGCAGCCGCTCGTGCTCGGCCTCGAAGACCGCGACGTGGTCGGCCACCGGCCGCTCGGCCAGATCGGCGAAGCGCAAGCCCCCGGGCGTGCTGGGGTCGGCGGCCGTCGCCGGGTCCTGCACGGGCGGGCCAGGCACGGGCGGGCCAGGCACGGGCGGGTGCGGGCCGGGCCGGGGCGGGCCGGGAACCGGGCGCGACGGTGCGGGGTCGGTCACGGCTTCCTCCTCCACTCCGGATCGGTCACGCGCTGGTCGGGGCTCCACCTCGCAGGTTACCGGCCGGGGACAGCGGACGACGGTGCGCTGCGGAGTCCGGTGGACGCGTCCGGTGTGGCGAGCGGCCACTCCCGGGCCGCCGCTGCGGGTGGGTCGGGGACGGCGGTAGCGTCCCCCTGCGGACCGCCCAGCAGGGAAGAGCCCGGTCCCCTGCTCGAGGAGGCACCCGCACGTGGCAACGCTGGATGAGTGCATGACGGCCCTGGACGGTTTCGTCCGCACGCTGGCCTCCGCCGATGCCGCCCGGGACCTGGACCGCAGCGTCTCCTGCCGGCTCACCGACCTGAAGCAGGTGGTCGCCGGCCGGCTGGCCCGCGGCTCGGTGCACGACATGACGGCGGTGTCCGACGGTCCGGCAGTGCCCAAGGCCGACATCCGCCTGACGATGAGCAGCGACGACCTGCTGGCGCTCACCTCGGGGCAGCTTTCCTTCGCGCCGGCCTGGGCCAGTGGCCGGGTGAAGCTGGAGGCCGGGCTTCGCGACATGCTCCGGCTGCGTTCGCTGCTCTGAGCCGGCCGCCGCGGGGCCGGGACCCGCGGACCGCTCATCCCGCGCTGAGCCCCCAGCCGGCCAGCGCCTCGGCCGCATCGTCGTCACCGGCCCGGACGACCACCGGGTGCCCCCGGTCGGGGTGGCGGGCCCAGTGCGCCACCGCGAGCGCGCGCAGACCGTCCAGACCGTCGGTGGGCTCGCTGCGGGGACCGACCGAGCGCAGGGTGAGCTCCTCGCCCTGCGCCACGGCCTGCCAGCCGCCGCACCGCCAGGCGCCCTCGACGGCGGTCACCTCCGGATGCGTGGTGAGCATCCCAGCCGCGTCGGGGGCGAGCAGGTCGGGGCGGTGGACCGGTCCGGCCGCCAGCAGCTCAGCCGGCGTCGCCACCCCGGAGAACACCAACAGGCTCGCGGAGCCCGCGCGGCGGGCGCCTTCGATGTCGGTGTCCAGTCGGTCCCCGACGACGAGCGGCCGACGCGCGCCGGTGCGGCGGACGCACTCGGCGTGCATCGCCGGGTCGGGCTTGCCGGTGACCAGCGGCTGCTGGCCGGTGACCGCGCTGACGACGCCGACGAGGGCGCCGTTGCCGGGGAGCACGCCCCGGGGCGACGGGATGGTGGCGTCGGTGTTGGTGGCGACGTGCCGGGCACCGCCCCGCACCGCCACGACGGCCTCGGCGAGCTGGGTCCAGCCCACGTTCGGCCCGTAGCCCTGGACGACCGCGGCCGGGGAGTCCTCGGCGCGTTCCACCACGGTGAGCCCGGCCGCGCTCAGCGCCGCGGCCACACCCGGACCGCCCACCGCCAGCACGCGGCCACCAGCGCCGACCAGTTCGGCCACGACCGAGGCGGCCGCCTGCGAGCTGGTGATGACGTCGTCGGGCCCGGCCGGGACACCGAGCTCGGTGAGGTGGGCGGCCACCTGCTCGGGCGTGCGCGCCGCGTTGTTGGTCACGTAGCCCAGGCGCATGCCCTCGCCGGCGGCGTGGGCCAGCGCCGCCGGGATGCCGGGGACGGCGACCGGCCCGACGTAGACGACCCCGTCGAGGTCCAGCAGGGCCACGTCGTAGGTGTGCACCGGCGGCGTGCTCGCACCGGCGGCCAGCGACGGCGGCTGGTGCCCGGACGGGGTCACGCGGCACTCCCGGGCACGCAGTCGGAGCGGGTCTCCGGGGTGGGATGGTGGGTGGTGGTCATGGCAGCTCCTCGGCGAGGCCGCGGCGGGTCCGGACGCCGCGCAGCGCTCGCGCGTAGTGGGTGAGATCGGGGCGCATGGCCACGGCCAGGGCGAGGTGCTCGGCGGCGAGTTCGAGCTCCCCGGCCCGGCTGGCAGCCAGCCCGAGACCGAACTGGGCGTAGTCGTCGGTGGGGTTGACGGCGATGAGGCGGCTGAAGCTGTCGATCGCCGACCGGTACCGGCCGGCGTCGTACTGGGCTCGGGCGAGGGCCTCCAGGACGCTGCGCGACCCGGGCTCCGCGGCGATGGCGCGCTCGAGCAGGGTCGCCGCGGCGTCGGGGTTGCCGTCGCCGAGCAGCTGCAGCCCTCGCTGGTACCACTCGTAGGCCCCTCCGTCCGGCTGTCCCCTGTCGACCACCGCCGCTCCTCCCTGGCGCGCCCCTTGCCGGCTGGGTGCGGTGAGGGGGTGTCTGCTCCCGGCAGACGCCGCCCCCGGCTCCCCGCCGGCGCGCTCCTACGATCGACTCCGTGCCCTCGACGTCGCCGGACGCCCCGCCCCCTGACGCGACGGGCCTCGACGTCCGACCGTTTCGTGCTCTGACCTACCGCGACCAC
>JAOPVN010000026.1 GCA_025966175.1 Modestobacter sp.
CCCACCCGACCGTCGAGCACTTCACGCCGCTGTTCGTCACCCTCGGCGCGGCCACCGACCCGGAGACGCCGGTCGCCACCGCGATCAACGGCTACTCGATGGGGCTGTCCAAGCGCAGCTTCCAGGCCGCCTGATGAGCACCGCGGTCGTGGGCGGTGCCACCGCCGTCCGCCGCTGATCCGCGACCCGGGGCCGCGACCCACGGCCCCCGGGCCCCCGCTGGTGTGGTGGAGTGGTGGCCGCCCGGGGCGTCGCAGGCTCATCGCCGTCGGGCAGCGCAGAGGACGGACGACGCTGTCCGCGTCCGCTGCGTCCGAACTGGAGCACCGCTGCACGGCGACGCACCCGCCTCCCCCGGCACTGCCGGTGCCCTCGCTGAGGAAGAGGACCCCCCGTTGGCCAGACGGCACGACCCCGCCCACCCGGCAGCGGAGCTGATCGGTGCGGTGACGACGTCCCCGTCGGCGCCGCCGGTCGCCGCCCCGGTCGCCTCCGACCCCGGCCTCGGCGACACGATCCGGCGGCTGCGGCTGGACAAGGGTCTGCCGCTGCGCGCGGTGGCCGAGCGGGCCTCGGTGTCGGAGAGCTTCCTGTCCCAGGTGGAGCGCGGGATCGCCGACCCGTCGATCGCCTCGCTCCGGCGGATCGCGGACGCACTCGACGAGCGGGTGGCGTCCTTCTTCACCGAGACCACGGCGTCCGGCTCGCTGGTGCGGGTCGCCGACCGGCGGACGATGGTGCACCCCCTGCGGGACTGGAAGGACGCGCTGCTCACCCCCGCCAACGCCCGCCGGCTGCAGATCGGGTACTTCGCCGTCCAGCCCGGGCGCGGGTCCGGCGAGGAGCTCTACTCCCACGCCGGTGACGAGGAGTGCGTGATCGGCCAGACCGGCCAGTTGCACGTCCAGGTCGAGGCCGACCGCTACGTGCTGGAACCGGGCGATGCGCTGTTGCTCGACCCGAGCGTCCCGCACGGTATGTGGGCCGGCGACGAGGCCGCCTCGGGCATGTGGGTCGTCACCCCCGGGCTCTACTGACCCCCACCCGACCGACCCCACCCGACCGACCCGCACGCCACCGCGAAGCCCCGTCGCGACAGTGACCCCCGTCACACGCTGGGCGTTTGTCTCGTCGCCGAATCGAACCGACGTCACGCTCCGGAAACTGAAGCGACACTGAAGGCCGGATTTCTGCACGCATTCCGCCGGAGCGGCACGAGATCGGTGCGTTTTCCCTGCGTACGGGCCCGGAATGCGCATAGCCAGAGGTCTTGTGCCCTGCAGTTCGCCTGAAGTACGGTCCAAACTGCCTGAAGCTGGACGCCAAAATGAAATGGCGGTTCAGCCCTGTACCTGGCATTCGAGGATCCGGGACGGCCGGTCTGGCCTCGTAGCCGAGCACCTCTGCTCGCTCATTTCTCGCGCGTACCGCGCAATGGCAATCGCCGTTGCGTGGGTGCCGCACATCCTCGAGAGGTCCAGACATGACCCGACGCAATTCCCTGCTCGGCGCCGGCACGCTCGGGATGCTCACGCTGATCACCGCGTGCGGCGGCGGCAGCTCGGCGGACTCCGGCGTCCGCGCCCAGGACGAGGGCGTCTGGTCGATCGACGCCACCTTCATCGACTGCGACGCGGCCGGCGTCGACCCGGCCGGCTGCGTCGGCCCCGGTGAGCAGGGGACCTACACCGCCCTGGCCGCGGACAAGGTGACGAAGCCCTGGAACATCTGCATCACCGTTCCGCACCTCAAGGACCCGATCTGGGTGGCCTCCAACTACGGCGGCATCGCGGAGAGCCGGCGGCTGGGCATCGAGGCGCAGTTCCACGATGCCGGTGGCTACGAGAACGTGACCACCCAGGCCAGCCAGATCGAGGACTGCGCCACCCAGGGCGTCGACGCCATCATCGTCGGCGCGGTCAGCCAGGACGCCCTGAACCCGGTGATCCAGTCCGCCGTGGACAAGGGCATCGTCGTGATCGACGCGGGCAACGGGGTCACCAGCACCGCCGTCCAGGGCCGCGCGATCGTGGACTACTACCAGATGGGCCACGCCGTCGGCGAGCAGCTGGCCGGCCGGAAGGAGCCGCTGCGGGTGGCCCTCCTGCCCGGACCGGCCGGGGCCGGCTGGGCCGAGCGGTCGGTGGTCGGTTTCAAGGAGGCCATCGCCGGCAGCCAGGTCGAGCTGGTGGACACCAAGTACGGCGACACCGACCGCGAGGTCCAGCTGGGCCTGGTCGAGGACACCCTGTCCACGCACGACGACCTGGACGCCATCGTCGGCACCGCGGTCACCGTGGACGTCGCCTCGGGCGTCGTCACCGAGCGCGGCCTGAACGATCTGGACCTCTACGGCACCTACCTGAACCCGACGACGCTGGACCTGCTGTCGGCCTCCAAGGCCACCTGTGCGCCCACCGAGCAGCCCGTCAACACCTTCAAGATGGCCGTCGAGATGGCCGTCCGGCTGCTGCAGGACGAGCCCGTCAAGGCGGGCTTCGAGCGCTCCGGCCCCGAGCCGCTGATGGTCTGCGGCCCGCTGGCCGGCGACGCGAACAACGTCGCGGACTTCGACATGACCACCAGCTTCGCCCCCGACGGCTGGGACCCGGTCACCACCGTCGCCGCCCCCGCCAACTGACCACCGCAGCGGGAGCGCGAGGAGAGCAGACAGTGAGCCAATCCAGCGGCGACATCGCGATCACCGGCCGCGTGGTCAGCGTCAGCGGCAGCGTCGACGCCTCGGCCGTCCTGGTCCGCGGCGGGCGGATCGAGGCGGTCGGCGGACCGGAGGTCCTGGCCCGGGCCACGGCCCTGGGCATCCCGGTGCGCGACGTCGGGGAGCGGGTCGTGCTCCCGGGGTTCGTCGACCCGCACATCCACTTCGAGCAGTACGCCGGCGTGCGCGGCCGCGCCGTGGACTGCCGGGTCCCCGGCGTCAAGACGATCGCCGAGGTGCTCGAGAAGCTGGCCGACGGGCTGCCGCACGTCCCGGACGGCGGCTGGCTGCGCGGCTACGGCAACCTGTTCTTCGACCAGAAGCTCGCCGAACGGCGGCTGCCCACCCGGGTGGAACTGGACCGGGTCAGCTGCCGGGTGCCGATCGTCCTGCAGTGCGGTGGCCACACCTCCGTGCTGAACACACCGGCGCTCGAGCTGGCGCAGGTGGACCGCTTCCTCAACGGGGCCGCGGGGCTGTGGGGCAGCCCGGTGATCGAGCTGGACAGCGCGGGCTCCCCCACCGGGGTGGTCAGCGAGATCGACCAGCTGCTGCCCATCCCGCCGGTGGACCGGGAGGCGATGGCCGAGTCGCTCACCACGACCTACCGCGACCTGTTCACCAGCTACGGGGTCACGACGTTCGGCGAGATGGTCAGCTCGCTGGACAGCGTGGACCCGCTCGACCGGCTCATCGGCAGTGGCGCCATCCCGGCACGCGCCGCGCTGTACGCCATGGTGCCCTCGACCGCACCGCTGGACGAGGCCTGCCGGTGGGTCGCCGGCTACCGCAGCACCGCCGGTCCCGACCGGCTGCTCGCGGCGGGGGTGAAGATGTTCGCCGACGGGGGCTACTCCTCCCGCAACGCGGCCACCCGCACCGCCTACGTCCGCGAGCACGCACCGCACGCCGGGTACACCGGGCACCTCAACCTGACCCAGGGCGCGCTGATCGAGGCGATGCGGGCGGTCCGCCGCGAGGGCATCCAGCTCGCGGTGCACGCCAACGGCGTCCGCGCCCAGGACGAGGTGGTCGCCGCGGTGCTCGCGGCCGGCGGCGCGCACGACCACCGACCGGTGCGGATCGAGCACGCCGGCAACATCGTCGGCGCCCGCAGCGACCTGGAGGTCTGGCGGCGGGCGAACGTGACCCCGGTCCTGCAACCGGGCTTCCTGTTCAACTTCATCGCCGACTTCGTCCCGCTCCTGCTCGGTGACGCCGGGACGACCGGACGGTTGCCGCTGCGGGACATGCTGGACGACGGGATGGCCCCGGCCGCCAGCTCCGACGTCGGGCCCGGCGCGGAGGACGAGCAGTCCAGCCCGCTGTTCTCCATCTGGGAGTGCATGGCGCGGCAGAGCTACTGGGGCCGCACGATCGACGCCGAGCAGAGCATCTCCTTCGCCGAGGCGCTGCGGCTGCACACGATCGAGGCGGCACGGGCCCTCGGGATGGACGACCGGGTGGGCACCCTGGAGCCCGGCAAGTACGGGGACATGGTGGTGCTGGACCGCGACCCACGGACGGTGCCGCTGGACCAGCTGCGCTCGGTGCGGGTGGACACCGTGTACCTCGGCGGCCGGCAGGTCTTCAGCCGGGACGACGCGGCATGACCGCCGTTGCGCCCACCGCCGAGCCGGGTGCCGACCCGGTGCCCGCCGCGCTGCTGCAGGTCGAGTCCCTCGGCAAGTCCTTCCCCGGGGTCCGCGCCCTGGACGACGTCGACCTCGACGTCAGCGCCGGTGAGGTACACGTGCTGCTCGGTGAGAACGGCGCGGGCAAGTCGACGCTGATCAAGATCCTCGCGGGGGTGCAGAAGGCGACCACCGGGCGGGTGCTGGTGGACGGCCGGGACGTCGAGTTCGACACTCCTCGGCAGGCCAAGGCGCTCGGGATCAGCACGATCTTCCAGGAGTTCAGCCTGGTGCCCACGCTGACCGTGGCGGAGAACCTGTTCCTCGGGCACCTGCCCGGCACCCGCGGTCTGGTGGCCCGGCACCGGCTGCCGGCCCTGGCCCGCGAGGCGCTGGCGCGGGTGGAGGCCGACATCCCGCCGGGCGCCGTGGTCGCCACCCTGCCCCGGTCGGCGCAGCAGCTGGTCGAGATCGCCAAGGGGCTGCTCGGCGAGGCCCGGCTGCTCATCCTGGACGAACCCACGGCCTCGCTGGGCAACCGGGAGAGCCAGCACCTGATCGAGCTGGTCCGGGCCCTGGCCGGGCAGGGGCTCGGCATCATCTACATCACCCACCGGCTCCAGGAGATCCCGAAGGTGGCCGACCGGGTGACGGTGCTGCGGGACGGCCGGCGGATCGCCACGCTGCCGGTGCGCGAGGCGGCCGAGGGCCGGCTGGTGGAGCTGATGACCGGGCGGTCGGTGGAGGACCTCTACCCCACCCGGCAGTGCACGCCCGGCCCGGCCCGGCTCACCGTGGACGGGCTCACCGGCCCGGAGCTGCGGGACGTCAGCATCGCCGTGCACGCCGGCGAGATCGTCGGCATCGCCGGGCTGCTGGGGTCGGGGAAGTCGGCGGTGGGCCGCTCCTGCTTCGGCCTGGACCCGATGCGCACCGGGCACGTCACGGTGAGCGGCACGCCGTTCCCGCGGCCCTCCCCGTCCGGGGCGCTGCGCCGCGGCCTCGTCTACTACCCCTCCGACCGGCGCCGGCAGGGCCTGGCCCTCAACCAGTCGCTGACGGCCAACATCACCCTCGGCAGCCTGTCCGCCGCCGGCGCCGTCCGTTGGGGAGCGCTCAACCGGCGGCAGGAACGGCGGGTGGCCGACGAGTACGTCGGCCGGCTGAGCGTGCGTCCCAGCGATCCGGGACGACGCACCGAGCTGTTCTCCGGGGGCAACCAGCAGAAGGCGCTGCTGGCCCGGGGCCTGATCCGCGACGCCGCCGTGCACGTCTTCGACGAGCCCACCGTCGGCATCGACATCGGCGCGAAGGCCGACATCTACCAGCTGATGGCGGACCTCGCCGAGGCGGGCAAGGCAGTGCTGCTCATCTCCTCCGACCTCGCCGAGGTGCTCGGGATGGCCGACCGCGTCTACGTCATGCACGAGGGGCAGGTCGTCGCGCACCTCATCGGCGAGGAGATCACCGAGTCCGCGGTCCTCACCCACTTCTTCGGCACCTCGGAGACGTCCACCCCCCTGCCTGGAGGCGCGTCCGCATGACGTCCTTGCGCTCGACCACGACCTCGGCCACGCCGGTGGCCCCGACCATGACCCCGGCTGCCCGCGGCCCGGCCCGGCCGCTGCGGTCCCGCGTGCTGGGCGCCGTCCTCAAGAACGGCCTGCTGCCCCTGCTGCTGCTGGCCATGGTCACGGTGTTCGCGATCCTGGAGCCCCGCTTCCTCTCCGTGGACAACCTGACCAACGTCGGCCGGCAGTCGGTCTACCTGCTGCTGATCACCCTGGCCCAGATGGTGCTGCTGCTCTGCGCCCAGCTGGACCTGTCGGTCGGCGCCACCGTGGCCCTGACCAGCGTGGTGACGGCGATGGTGATGTCCGAGGCGTCCGGACCGACGCCGGTCGTGATCCTCCTCGGGGTCCTGGCCGGGATCGGGATCGGCGTGCTGATGGGGCTGCTCAACGCCTTCCTCGTCGCGCAGCTGAAGGTGCCCTCCTTCATGGCCACCCTGGGCAGCACGTCGATCGCGACCGGAGCCGCCCTGATGCTCTCCAAGGGCGCCCCGGTGATCGGACTGCCGCTGCCCTTCCTCGACGTGTTCGGCACCGGGTCCTGGCTGGGCGTGCCCGTCCCGGTCGCCATCGCCGTGCTCTTCACCCTGGTGCTGTACGGGGTCCTGTACTGGACGAGCTTCGGGCGCAGCCTGTTCGCCGTCGGCGGCAACCAGCACGCCGCGGCGGTGGCCGGCATCCGGGTCAAGGCGGTGCTCGTCTCGGCGTTCGTGCTGTGCTCGGTGCTGACCGCGATCGCCGGGGTCCTGCTCACCGCCCGGGTCGCCTCGGGCGAGGCGACGCTCGGCTCCTCCTACGTGCTGCTGTCCATCGCCGCGGCCGTCCTCGGCGGCACCTCGCTGTTCGGCGGCGAGGGACGGCTCGGGATGGTCGTCCTGGGCGTGCTGTTCATCGGGATCCTCAGCAACGGCATGAACCTGGTCCACGTCTCCAGCTACGTGCAGCAACTGGTCATCGGGGCCGTGCTCGTCCTCGCCGTCGCCGTCGACCGGGTCAAGGCCACCACCCAGTAGCGCCCCACCCGCCCGCGCTCCGCACACCGCCACCCCACGAACCGGGACGCCGAGACCGCGTTCGGCACCGCTGCCGTGCCCATCAGACGCACGCCCATCGGGCGTGTGCTGCAGACAGGAGACAACCATGATCACGCCTGGACGCGTGGAGATCGCCGGCGCAGGGCTGGCCGGGCTGACCGTGGCCGCCACGCTGGCCCAGCGGGGCTGGTCCGTCCGCGTGCACGAGCGCGGCCCCGAGCTGCGCGAGATCGGTGCCGGCATCGTGCTGTGGGGCAACGCCCTGCGGTCCCTGGCGCACATCGGCGCCTACGACGCCGTCGTGGCCGAGGCCGAGCGGGTCGACAACGCCCAGCTCATGGACCACCGGCACCGGGTGATCCAGCGGGACTGGCTGCAGAGCGGCGAGATGTTCATCGCCGTCCGGCGGCAGCTGCACCGGGCCATCGCCGACGCCGCGCTCAAGTCCGGTGTCGAGGTGGTCACGAACTCGCTGGTCACCGGCGCGAACCCGGACGGCACGCTGTACCTGGCCGACGGCTCGTCGGTCTCGGCGGACCTGGTGATCGGCGCCGACGGCGTCAACTCCGTCGTCCGGAACTCCCTGGACCTCGGCCTGCAGGTCCGCAACCTGCGGGACGGCTGCGGCAGGCACCTCATCCCGCGCACCGCCGACGACCCGGTCAACGGCACCTTCGAGGAGTGGCACGGCGGGCGCCGGTTCGGCCTGCTGCCGGCCAGCCCGGAACTGACCTACATCTTCCTGTGCTGCCCGGAGAGCGACGTGGAGGGCATCCAGCAGCAGCCCTTCAACCGGGAGACCTGGCTGCGCGACTACCCGCAGTACCGCAGCCAGCTCGAGCGGATCCCGGACGTGCCCGAGGGCCGGTGGGCGCCGTTCTACGACGTGACCACCAGCGGCTGGCACAAGGGCCGGGCCGCGATCATCGGCGATGCCGCGCACGCCATGTCCCCCAACCTCGGTCAGGCCGCCGCGGTGGCCATGACCAACGGCGTCGCCCTCGGCCAGGCGCTGAGCCGGTGGGACGTGCCGACGGCGCTGGACCGCTGGGAGGAGAGCGAGCGGCCGATCGCCAAGCGGGTGCAGCGCTACTCCCGCATCTACGGGCGGATGGGGACCGGCTGGCCGCAGCCGTTGCTCGACGCCCGGTCGGCGCTGGTCTGGAGCCTGGCGGCGTCCAAGACGGTCCAGCGCCGGATCAACTTCGCCAACGAGTACGAGCCGTCGCTGGCCGGCTGAGCACCCGGTCGCCGTCCGCCATCACTGTGCGGTGTGTCCGGGCGGGGCGTGTCCGGCGGGATGCGCACCGTCCGCACACGCCGGGCCCAGCTCACCGGAGCCCGGGACGCACCGCAGGTGGGCGCCGGGCGAGGACAGTTCGTCCTCGCGGCGATGCCGCTGGGGCGTCGCCGGGGAGGAGCACTGGCATGTACGCCAGGACCACCACCGTGCGCGGCGACCCGGGCGCCATGGACGACGGGATCGCCTTCGTCCGGGACACCATCTGGCCGGCGATGCAGGGGATGAGCGGCTGCGTGGGGCTCTCGATGCTCGCCGACCGGGACGCGGGCCGGTGCATCGTGACCACCGCCTGGGCCACCGACGAGGCGATGCGGGCCAGCGCGGAGAGCGTCCGTGAGCTACGGAGTCAGACGGCCGAGGCGTTGCGGGCCGATGCGGTCGACGTTGCCGAGTGGGAGATCGCCGCGATGCACCGGGTCCACGCCGCGGGCGAAGGCGCCTGCGCGCGGGTCATCTGGGCCGAGGTCGACCCGGCGCGGATGGACGACATGATCGACGCGTTCCGGATGAGCCTGGTGCCGCGGATGGAGCAGGCGCCGGGCTTCTGCAGCGTGAGCCTGATGGTCGACCGCAGCATGGGCCGGGCCACCTGGGCGGTCACCCTGGAGAGCCGGGAAGCGCTGGAGGAGACCCGGGAGCGGGCCGCCGCGGCGCGTGAGGAGTTCGGTCCGGCGACGGGCGCGCAGATGACCGAGGTCGCCGAGTTCGAGGTGGCCCTCGCGCACCTGCGCGTCCCCGAGATGGCCTGACCTGAGGAGGGCTGGGGGCCGGTTCCTCCGCCGGGGACCCGCCCCGAGCGGAGGTACGAGCCACGATCGGGTGCCTCCGGATGCCGTCCCGGCGCGGACTTGATCTGATGGTCGCTTCGAGCCCGTGCGGTACCGGAAGTCCGCGGGCGTTCTGAGCGAGGAGCGGCATGCACCCGAACGGCCGGCTCCTCGGAGGTCGCTACGAGCTGACCGCCCTGATCGCCACCGGCGGCATGGGGCAGGTCTGGCAGGCCCGCGACACCGTCCTCGGCCGCGACGTCGCCGTGAAGGTGCTGCGTGACGAGTACACCGGCGATCCGACCTTCCTCGCCCGGTTCCGCGCCGAGGCCCAGCTCGCCGCCGGCCTGGCGCACCCGAACATCGCCACGCTCTTCGACTACGGCGAGGTCACGCCGGCCGACCCGACCGGCGAGCACCTCGCCTACCTGGTCATGGAACTCGTCCGCGGTGAGTCGCTGTCCGCGATGCTGCGCCGCGAGGTCCGGCTCAGCCCCGGCCGCACCCTCGACCTCCTGCGGCAGAGCGCCGCCGGGCTGGCCGCGGCGCACGCCGCCGGCGTCGTCCACCGCGACGTCAAGCCCG
>JAOPVN010000047.1 GCA_025966175.1 Modestobacter sp.
ACCACGAAGCCGGAGATCGTGGCGTGCGTCCACGGCACGGTGCCGTGCTCGAAGTGCGCCCGGACGACGGTGGAGAACAACCAGGTCCGGATGATGTCGTGTGCCTGCGGCCGCTGGAGATCGTCACCACGCGGCAGTGGTACATCCGCAACGGTGGCCGGGACGCCGACCTGCGCGAGGCGCTGCTGGCGCGCGGCCGGGAGATCCAGTGGGTGCCCGAGCACATGCGGCACCGGTACGAGAACTGGGTCGAGGGGCTCAACGGCGACTGGCTGATCAGCCGGCAGCGGTTCTTCGGCGTGCCGTTCCCGGTCTGGTACCGCCTGGACGACGAGGGCGAGCCGGACTACACCGAGCCGCTGCTGGCGCCGGAGTCCGCGCTGCCGGTCGACCCGTCCTCCGACGTCCCCGAGGGGTTCACCGAGGACCAGCGCGGTGTGCCGGGCGGGTTCATGGCCGACCCCGACGTCATGGACACCTGGGCGACCTCCTCGCTGTCGCCGCAGGTGGCCTCGGGCTGGGACACCGACCCGGAGCTGTTCGCGCACGTCTTCCCGATGGACCAGCGGCCGCAGGCGCACGACATCATCCGCACCTGGTTGTTCTCGACCGTCGTCCGGGCGCACTTCGAGCACCACACCGTGCCGTGGACGCACGCCACCATCTCCGGCTTCGTGGTCGACCCCGACCGCAAGAAGATGTCGAAGTCCAAGGGCAACGCGACCACGCCCATCGACGTGCTCGAGCGCTACGGCACCGACGCGGTCCGCTGGCGCGCCGCCGGCGCCCGGCCGGGGGCGGACTCCCCCTTCGACGAGGCGCAGATGAAGGTCGGCCGCCGACTGGCCATCAAGATCCTCAACGTCGGCAAGTTCGTGCTCGGACTGGGCGCCTCGGCCGGGTTGTCCGCCGAGCAGGTGACCGAGCCGATCGACCGCGGGCTGCTCAGCGCGCTGGCCCAGGTGGTCGACGAGGCCACGGCGGCGATGGACGCCTACAACTACACCCGCGCCCTCGAGGTCGCCGAGACGTTCTTCTGGTCGTTCTGCGACGACTACGTCGAGCTGGTGAAGACCCGCGCCTACGGGTCCGACGCCGCCGCCCGGTCCGCCCAGGCGACGCTGGCGTTGGCGCTGTCGGTACAGCTGCGGCTCTTCGCCCCGGTGCTGCCCTTCGTCGCCGAGGAGGTCTGGTCGTGGTGGCAGAGCGGCTCGGTGCACCGGGCGCTGTGGCCGACCGCGACCGAGCTGCCCACCGGCGGTGACACCGCGGTGCCGGCCGTCGCTGCCGAGGCGCTGGCCGCGGTGCGGAAGGCGAAGTCGGAGGCCAAGCAGTCGATGCGGGCCGACGTCGCCACCGCCACGGTGACCGCTCCGGCGGCCCAGGTGGCGCTGGTCGAGGCGGTGCGCCAGGACCTCACCAACTCCGGGCGGATCCAGTCGCTGACCGTGGTCGCCGGCGAGGGCCCGCTGACCGTGGACGTCGTCCTCGCGGAGGCCCCCGAGGGCTGACCGGGCGGCGCCGGCCGGCGCCGCGTGATCGCCACGTTCAGCCTCCTCCCAGGCCGGACGGGGAACATGGCCCCGAGTCAGGCCGAAGAGCGGCTGGGGAGGTGGCCCGTGCTGAACTGGACGTGGTTCACCGAGCTGTCCGTCGTCCACGGCCGGCTGCACGTCCTCCTGCTGACCGGTGCCCTGTTCGGTCTGCTGGGTCTGCTGCTCCTGCGCCGCACCCCCACCTGGTGGACACGGAGCCTGCCGCTCTCCGTCCTGAGCACGCTGGGCCTGCTCGCGCTGGGCTGGCTGGTGCTCGACGTCACCAAGCCATGGCCGGACGGCGTGCCCGGCACCGTCGCGGCCTGGATCGGGGTCGGGCTCCTGGCCCTGGCGCTCCTCGCCCTGGGCTGGCGCCGGCAGCGGTGGTGGGTCCGCGCGTCGGCCGTGGCCGCGGCTCTGTTCGCCGTCGTGGGGGCGGCCGTGGGCGTCGACACCGTGTACGGCTCCTTCCCGACCGTGGGCAGCGTGCTCCAAATGCCGCCGTACGGAACCGTGGCTGCGGACGAGGTGCTGCGCGCCCCGGTGGAGCGCACGACCGCACCGGTCCCGGGCCGCCCGCTGTCGCAGGCCTGGCAGGCTCCCGCTCAGCTGCGCTCGGCCGGCGCCGTCATCCACGTGCACATCCCCGCCACCCGATCCGGGTTCGCAGCCCGGGCCGCCTGGGTCTACGTACCGCCGGCCTACTTCGCTGCGGACCGCCCCCTGCTCCCGGTGCTCATGCTGATCGGTGGGCAGCCGGGCGGGCCCCGCGACTGGCTGGACGGCGGCCGGCTGGCGCAACGCATGGACGCCTGGGCTTCCGCCCACGGGGGCTTGGCCCCCGTCGTCGTGATGCCCGACGCGCTCGGCAGCCCGATCGCCAACCCGATGTGCCTGGACTCGGCGCTCGGCCGGACCGACACCTACCTGGCGCAGGACGTCCCCGCCTGGGTGGTGTCGTCCCTGCAGGTCGACCCCGACCACTCCCACTGGGCGGTCGGCGGATTCTCCTTCGGCGGGACCTGCGCACTGCAACTGGCCGTGGCCCACCCGGACCTCTTCCCGACCTTCATCGACGAATCCGGCCAGCAGGCCCCGACGCTGGGCGACCGGTCGAGCACCGTGGCTGCCGCGTTCTCCGGCAACGAGGCGGCCTACGCCGCCCAGGACCCGCTGACGGAGCTGGCGTCCCGCCGCCGGACCGGGTCGGCCGGCTACCTGGTCGTCGGCGCGCAGGACCCCGCCTACCAACTGCAGGCGCGGGCCGTGGCCACCGCCACCACCGCCGCCGGCATCTCCGTGACCCTGATCGAGCTCCCGGGCGGTCACAGCTGGAGCGTGTGGGGCGCCGGCCTGGACCGGGCCATGCCCTGGCTGTCCACCCGGATGGGGCTGACCCCGTGACCGCGGTGGGAACGGTCCGGCCGTCGCCGAGGACCCGGCCGTGGCAGACCGTGCGCCGATGCCCGCTGACCGTCGGCGCCCTCGTCGTCACGCTCGCGGTGGGGGGCGCAACCAGGAGCCTCGTCGCGGGCCCGTCCCCCGCGCTGCAGCAGGCCGTCGGCACCGGGGTCGGCCGTCCGCTCTGGAGTCTGCTCACCTCCGGGCTGTGGGCAGGCGACGCCGCGTCCTACCTCGCGGTGACCGGCACGATCCTGCTGCTGCTCGCCCCCGCCGAACGGCAGCTCGGGAGCCGGGTCGCCCTCGTCGGTCTGCTCGCGGGCCAGGTCCTGGGCGTCGCGATCGGGGTGTCGGTCATCGGCGCCCTGGCCCGGGCCGGCGATGCCTGGGCGCAGGCGATCTCGGACACCGTGGTGATCGGCCCGTTCCCCGGGCTGCTCGCGGTGGCCGGCCTGGCCACGGCTCGTGCCCCGGCGCTCTGGCGACGACGCCTGCGGCTGCTGCTGACGGTCATCCTCCTGGCGCTCGTCCTCTACTCGGGCACGGCGCCGGACGTCGTCCGGCTCAGTGGCTGGCTGCTCGGGCTCACGGCCGGAGGGCTGCTCCGCCGCCGTGAGCACGCACCCGCCGCTCCCCATCCCAGCCGGCGGGAGGGCCGTGCGCTGGTCGCGCTCGTCGTGGCAGTGACCGCGCTCGGCCCGCTGGTCGCGGCCGTGTCCCGGACACCGGACGGGCCGTGGGCGGTGGTCTCCCACCTCTTCGTGTCCGGCCGGCCGCACCACGCGCTGCTCCGGGCGGTCTGCGGGCCGGGTGGCGACCCCGCCGACTGCCGGGTGCTGGAGGCCCGCGCCCGGCTGACCGGGCACGGGCCGGCGCTGCTGTCCGTCCTCCCCGTGGTGCTGCAGCTGGTCCTCGCCGAGGGGCTGCGCCGGGGGCGGCGCGCGGCGTGGGTGGCTGCCGTCCTGTTCAGCGCGGCCCTCACCACCGTCGGCGGGCTGGTCGTCGTCACGGTGCTGCGCACGCCCGCGGAGGCGCTGCCGATGCTCGACGTGCGGCCGGGGAGCCTGCCGACGGTGTCCATCCTCGCCCCCCTGGCCGCTCCCCTGGCCGTGCTGGTCCTGCTGCTGCTCACCCGGAGTCGCTTCGGGGTCCGGCTCGCCCCCGGCGCGGTGCGCCGGTGGTTGCTGACCTCAGCAGCCGGGCTCGCCGTGGTGGCAGCGGTGTACGTCGCGGCCGGGTCGCTGTTCGGCCGACAGTTCGCCCGCCGACCGTCAGTCGTCGATCTCCTGGTGGACCTGTCGACGCGGATGCTCCCGCCGGGGTACCTCGGCGAGTTCATCCCCCCGTTGGTGCCGCTGCACGGCGGAGCCCGGCTGATCGCCGACTGGGCGGGCGTCGCCGCCTGGACCGTGCTGTTGGCGACCGTGTTGCTCCTGGTCCGCCGCACGGCGCCGGCCGGCGACGCCCTCCGCGCCCGGCGTCTCGTCGAGCGGCACGGCGAGGGGCCGCTGTCGTTCATGCTGACCTGGACGGGCAACCGGTACTGGTTCTCGGCCGACGGCGAGTCGGTCGTCGGCTTCCGGGTCATCGGCGGCGTGGCGATCACGACCGGGGACCCGGTGGGCGCACCGGCGGCCCGGGAGGAGGCGGTCCGCGGCTTCAGCGCCTGGTGCGACGAACAGGGGTGGACGCCGTGCTGGTACGCGGTGACCGACGACGTCCCCCGCGCTCTGGCGGAGCGGGGGGCGCGGCGGCTCCAGGTGGCGGCGGAGACCTGGCTCCCCCTGGGCGAGCTGTCCTTCCGCGGTCGCCGGTGGCAGGACGTGCGGACGGCGCTCAACCGGGCTCGCCGTGAGGGAGTCCAGGCACGGTGGCTCACCTGGTCCGAGACACCGCTCGGCCTGCGTCAGCAGATCGTCCGCCTCTCCGAGGAGTGGCTGGCAGCCAAGGGACTGCCCGAGATGGGGTTCACCCTCGGTGGCCTCGACGAGCTCACCGACGACGCCGTCCGCTGCCTGGTCGCCATGGACGCCGACGGCCGGGTGATCGGCCTGACCAGCTGGCTGCCGGCGCACCGGGATGGTCACCAGGTCGGCTGGACCCTGGACGTGATGCGCAGGGCACACGACGCCGGCGCCGGGACCGTGGAGTTCCTCATCGCCACGGCGGCCCTCACCTTCCAGGACGAGGGAGCGGCGTGGGTCAGCCTGTCCGGCGCGCCACTCGCGCTCCCCCCGGGAGCCGCGGACGGCGGCGGGCTGACCCGGCTGCTGGAGCTCGCCGGCCGCACCATGGAGCCGGTCTACGGCTTCCGCTCGCTGCTGGCCTTCAAGGCCAAGTTCCAGCCCCGCTACCGGCCGCTGTGGCTGGTGTACCCGGGCACCGGCGACCTCCCCCGCATCGCTCGGGCGGTGTCGCTGGCCTACCTGCCCCACCTCTCACCGGTGCAGGCGGTCCGGCTGGCCGGCGCGCTGGTCCGCGGCCACCGGGCGGCCGACCGGCCGCACCCACCAGGGCCGGTGCCGGGACCTGCGGAGCCCGAGCGGCTCCCGGTCGGCAGCGGCTCCCTCCACCGGTGACGTCGGGCCGCCCGGAACCCCACGGTTCGATGCTCCAACCATCTACCCTGGTGGTCGCAGACCAGCGCCGAGACCGCCCGGGCGGTGAGCCGGGACCTCGCTACGCGGCCACCGGCAGGGCAGGGCACCGCCGGGTTGCCCGGCTCACCTGGAAGGTGGACACCACGCGTACTCGGACGACATCACTGCTGGTCGTGCCAGCGCTGATGATGGCCGGCCTCAGCGTCGCCGCGGCACCGGCACCGGCACCGGTAGCGGCCCCGGTGCCGGCACCGGGGTCCCTGCACGTGCTCGCCGTCGGCGACTCGATCACCGAGGCGGACTCCGACGACTTCGACGACGCGGCCCTCGGCCCGAGCTCGTGGGCGACCTTCACCGACGGCAACGGGGTCCAGGTGCTGGGCGGCTGGGCGCACGCGGGTGCGACGACCGAGGACATGCGGCAGGGTCTCGCCGACCGGCAGCCGGCCGGGGTCACGGCACCCGCAACCGACGTGCTGGTGATCATGGCCGGCAACAACGACGTCGACGCTTCGGTGCCGTTCGACGTGATCGCCGAGAACCTGGTCGCCATCGCCGGGACGGTGGACGCGGGGCGGGTCGTGCTCTCGACGATCGCGCCCGAGGACGAGGTCGCGGACGCGGTGACCGACTTCAACGCCCGGCTGCCCGAGCTGGCGGCACGGCAGGGCTGGCAGCTCGTCGACCCGATGGACGTCGTCGGGGACGGCCGCGGCAGCTACCTGCCGGGCATGAGCGATGACGGGGTGCACCCCACCGAGGAAGGCGCCCGCCTGATCGGCGCCGCGCTGCGCGCCGCCCTGACCAGCTGACCCGATCCCGGCCGATCCAGTCGCTGATCGTGGACGTCGCCCTCGCGCCGAGCAGCCGACCGACGCCCCGCGTGGGGCGCTCGGCCTCAGGCCCCGAGCGTGGAGGCTCGGGCGACGAGGGTGGGCACCAGTCGTTCGGATGCGACCGGTTCGCCGGAGAGCCGGTCCATCAGGAGCTGCACCCCCCGCACGCCCATCTCGTGCATGGGCGAGCGGATCGTCGACAGCCCGATCGGCAGGGCAGCCGCGAGCGGGACGTCGTTGAAGCCGAGGACCGCGACGTCGGAGCCGACCCGCAGGCCGGCGTCCCGGGCGGCACCCATGGCGCCGATGGCGGCGAAGTCGTTCACGGCGAAGACGGCGGTCGGCGGCCGGTCGAGCGCCAGCAGTCGCTCCATGCCGGCCCGTCCCCCGTCGGTGTCGAACCGGGTGTGCACGATGGCCGCGTCGGGGACGTCCACCCCGGCCGCGCGGCAGGTCGCGGTGAACCCGGCGGTGCGGTCGATGCCCGTGCTGGCGTACGGCTCACCGGCGATGACCGCGACCCGGGTGTGCCCCAGTGCGAGCAGGTGCTCGGCCGCGAGTTCCCCGCCGCGGACGTCGTCGCAGGTCACCGCCGGGTGGTTGCCCGCCCGGCGGGAGACGAGGACGAACGGGACCCCGTGGCCGGCCACCTCATCCAGGAACCGCCCGTCCACGTAGGCGTCGCCGAAGATCATGCCGTCGACCCGCCGGGCCAGCACCATGTCGGTGCGGGTGCGCTGGTTGGCGGGGGTGTCGCCGGTGTTGGCGACGAAGGTCGAGTACCCGAAGGACGCCGAGGCCTCCTCGATCCCCTCGTAGATCGTGGCCAGCACGATGTCGACCAGCCGGGGCACGAGGACGCCGAGCAGGTTGCTGCGCTGTGTGCGCAGCCCGGTGGCGTGCGGGTTCGGGCTGTAGCCGACCTCCTCCGCGATCTCCCGGATGCGTCGCACGGTCTTCTCCCCCGCGGACCGCGCACCGGTCACGGCACTGCCGTTGAGCACCCGGGAGACCGTGCTGACGTGCACCCCGGCCAGAGCGGCGACGGTGCGCAGGGTCGGCCGGCCCGAGACATCGGCGTGCGGGTGTGCTCCCGTGACCTCGTGACCTGCCGTCATGGCCCCCTGCCCGTCGGCACGGCCTTCGCCGCGCAGTCGCTTGACTCAGGTCACACTAGCCGCTTTCATGTGCGCAATCGTTAGGCGCAAACGTTAGAGCGCCCGCCCCGCGGGGCGGAACGCCCCCGACAGGAGGAACGGTCCGTGTCACTGGTGACGGTGCTGGCAACCGGCGGCACGATCGCCACCCGGGCTGACGCCCGCGGGGTAGGGACCGCGCAGGACGGTGGCGCGGACCTGGTGTCCCGTCTCGACCTGCCGCCCGACGTCCAGGTGCGCGTGGAGGACGTCCTCCGGGTGGGCAGCTACCTGATGACGCTGGAGCGCGTGCACACGCTGGCCCGCCGGGTCGCGGAGGTGCTCCAGGACCCCGACGTCAGCGGACTGGTCGTCACCCACGGCACGGACACGACCGAGGAGACGGCGTACTTCCTCGACCTGTTCCACCGCGACCCCCGCCCGGTCGTGGTCACCGGAGCCCAACGGCCCGCAGACGCCCGCGACAGCGACGGGCCGCGCAACCTCGGCGACGCGGTCACGGTCGCGGCCAGCGACGCGGCCCGCGACCTGGGGGTGCTGGTGACCTTCGGCGGACGGGTCTTCCCCGCTCGCGGTGTGCGCAAGAGCCACACGCTGGCGGCCGACACCTTCGCCGCGCCGGACACCGGAGCAGTCGGGTGGGTGCACGGCAATCGGGTCGGGGTCGAGAGCCGCCCTCGCCGGCACCGCGCACTGGACCTGGCGGCGTTCGACGCCGCGGGGCTGCGGGTGGACATCGCCGCCTGCCACCCCGACGCGGACGCCGTCGCGCTGCGGGCCTTCGCCGCCGCGGGAGCACGCGGGATCGTGCTCGAGGCGACCGGCGCGGGCAATGCCAACCCGGAGATCTGCGCCGCGGTCGCCGAGCTCACCGCCGCCGGCATCGTCGTCGTCACCTCCACCCGGGTGACCGCCGGCCCGGTCACCGCGCTCTACGGCAACGGCGGCGGAGCCGACCTGCTCGCTGCCGGCGCCGTCCCGAGCGGCCTGCTCCGCCCGTCCCAGGCCCGAGTCCTCGTCGCCGCCCTGCTGGGCGTGCACCGCGACCCCGCGACCGTCCGGACCGAGTTCCTCGCTCACACCGTCGGCTGACGGCCCCGTCAGCCGACCGCACCGCGCCCGGACGCAGAGCTGCGACCGGGACTCCGAGAAGGGAAGAAGCATGGCCAAGGAAATTCTCTGCGCCTTCGGCATCGACGTCGACGCGGTGGCCGGATGGCTGGGTTCCTACGGCGGCGAGGACTCGCCCGACGACATCTCGCGCGGGATGTTCGCCGGCGAGGTCGGCGTCCCCCGGCTGCTGGACCTCTTCGGACGCCGCGAGATGCCGACCACCTGGTTCTGGCCCGGGCACTCGATCGAGACCTTCCCCGACCAGTTCCGCCGGGTGGTCGACGCCGGGCACGAGATCGGTGTGCACGGGTACAGCCACGAGAACCCGATCGCGATGAGCCGCGAGCAGGAGGCCGCGGTGCTCGACCGCTCGATCGAGCTGATCACCGACGTGACCGACCGCCGTCCCACCGGCTACGTCGCGCCCTGGTGGGAGTTCTCCCCGGTGACCAACGAGCTGCTGCTCGAGCGCGGGATCAAGTACGACCACTCGCTCATGCACAACGACTTCACGCCCTACCGGGTCCGGGTCGGCGACCGCTGGACGAAGATCGACTACTCGCAGCCGGCCGAGACCTGGATGAAGCCGCTGGAGCGCGGCGTGGAGACCGACCTGATCGAGATCCCGGCGAACTGGTACCTCGACGACCTCCCGCCGATGATGTTCATCAAGTCCAGCCCGAACAGCCACGGGTTCGTCAGCCCGCGCCATCTGGGCGAGTCCTGGCAGGACCAGTTCGACTGGGTCTACCGCGAGATGGACTACGCGGTGGTCACCTTCACCATCCACCCGGACGTCTCCGGCCGCCCGCAGGTGCTGCTCATGCTCGAGCGGCTGATCGAGCACATCAACGGTCACGAGGGTGTCCGCTGGACCACCTTCGACCAGATCGCCGACGACTACGCGGCGCGTTTCCCCCGTCAGGGCTGAGCCCGGCGGGATCCCCCCGATGTCCCTGGCGGGCGCCGGCCACGGCGCCCGCCAGGAGACCCGGCGTCCGCGGTCGTGCGGCGCCGGACCACCCATGGACCGTGCGCCGCGCGGTCCACCTGTCCTGCTCCGCGCGTGACTCGAAGGAGAGCACCTGTGAGCGCCACCCTGCCCCCTCGTCCCCGACGTTCCTCCGTCGCCACCCCCACCGACGGGTGGAAGCCCAACCGCATCACCGTGAAGGACACCCGGTTCGCCACCGGGATCGCCTTCCTGGCGTGGGTCTTCGCCGTCTACGACTTCATCCTCTTCGGCACGCTGCTGCCCGAGATCTCCGCGACCTACGGCTGGTCGACCTCCACCGCGACGGCGATCGCGACCTGGGTCTCCGTCGGCACCTTCGTCGTCGCCCTGCTCCTCGGTCCGGTCGTGGACCGGATCGGCCGGCGTCGCGGCATGATGGTCACCCTGGCCGGCACCGCGATCGCCTCCGGCGCCACGGCTGCCACCATGAACCCGGGATACCTCGTCGGGGTGCGCAGCGTGGCCGGCCTCGGCTACAGCGAGCAGGCGATCAACGCGGCCTACCTCAACGAGATCTACGACGTCACCGAGGACGAGGCGATCAAGCGCCACCGCGGCTTCGTCTACAGCCTGGTCCAGGGCGGCTGGCCGATCGGCGTGCTCCTCGCCGCGCTGCTCACCAGCATCTTCCTGCCGGTCGTCGGGTGGCGTGGCTGCTTCCTGATCGCCGTCTTCCCGGCGGTCGTCATCGTGATCCTCCGCCGGAAGATGAAGGAGTCCCCGCAGTTCCAGGTGCAGCACCGCGCCCGCCGGCTGCGTCAGGAGGGCCACACCGAGGAGGCGGGTGCGCTCCTCGTGGAACACGGCCTGGCTGCCGAGGCCCCGCAGGCGCCCTTCCGCGCCATCTTCAGCCGCGGTTACGCCCGCAACACCGTCTTCCTGGCGATCGCGTTCTTCCTCAACTGGTTCGGCACCCAGACCTTCAGCGTGCTGGGGACGACGGTGCTCACCGAGGGCAAGGACGTCACCTTCAACAACGCCCTGATCATCCTGATTCTGTCCAACGCCGTCGGCTTCGCGGGCTACGTGTTCCACGGTTGGGTCGGTGACCGGCTGGGGCGGCGCAACACCATCGCCGTCGGCTGGGTGCTCGGCGGCATCGCCTTCGCCCTGATGTGCACCGTGGCCGAGGGCACCGTCGCGGTCGTCACGCTGTTCAGCCTCGGGCTGTTCTTCCAGATCGGCCCCTACAGCGCGCTGCTGTTCTTCATGGCCGACTGCTTCAGCACGGGCAGCCGGGCGACCGGCACCACGTTCATCAACAGCCTCGGTCAGATCGGGGCCGTCGTCGCCGGTGTCATCATCACCAGGATGCTGACCGCGGGCGCCGACATCACCACCGCCGCGCTCGTCGTCGGAGCCGTCGGCACGCTGGTCTCCGGACTGGTGATGTTCGGCTGCACCAAGGAGGGCGCGGGCCTGCGCGAGGCACAGGTGCGTGCGGCCGCTCGCTGATCCGCCAGCCCGGCGCCACCGGCGCGACGGTCGTCTGCGTGCTGGTGGAGCCGGGCTGATCCACGTCCTGGAGGCATGACATGTGCGGTGGCTGCGGCACCCGGTCCGATGCCGACTGGGCCACGCCCTTCCTGGGCTCCCGACCCGGTCGGGCAGCCGCCGCGGCGGTGGTCGCCGCAGCGGTCGAGCGGCCGGTCGACGTCCGCGCCGCGCCGGGTGGCTGGACGGTGCGCCGCCCCACCGGCGCGCAGCTCGTGGTCGGCTCGCTGACGGCGTTGATCACCGCACTCGCTCCCCCGGCCGACGCCGTGGTGCCCCTGCCCGCGGCCCCCGGGGCGCCCCTCCCCGGACCGGACCGTCGCCGCCCCGTCGTCCTCGTGCACGGTGACGCCGTGGGGGTCGCGGAGGCCGTCGACGCCGACGCCGCCGACTGGCCGGAGCGGCTCATGACCGGTACGTCCGCCGCGGTCGTGGCCACCGGCCGACATCCGCAGCACGTGCTCCACGCGCTGCTCACTGATCCGCTGCGCCTGCACGTGCGGGTCACCGGCCTGGACGGTCCGACGCTGCCGGGCTGGGGTCACCTGTCCGGCCGGCTGGCCGGTGTCCCGGACACGGTCCGCCCCGACCAGGTGCCGTCGCTCGTCGCCCTGCTCGCCCTCCGGCTCTCCGGTCGTCCCGCAGGGGAACGCACCCAGACCCGGGTGGGCGCCGGCGAGGCAGCGGTGGTCCTCGACGCCCTGGGAACGACGGCGCTGGCCGCCCGGATCGTCCGGGACCGGACCGAGGACGACCCACCGGCCCCTCGGTGACCACCCCCGGAACGCACGACGGCCCGCTCCCCAGGGGGAACGGGCCGTCGGGAGCGGACGAGGTCAGGCGCTCTTCTCGCGGGGGGCGCGGGCGGGCTTGCGCGGCACGATCGTCGGGTTCACGTGCTCCAGGACGACGTCCTGGGTGATCACCACGGTGGCGACGTCCTCGCGGCTCGGGATGTCGTACATCACCGACTGGAGCACCTCCTCCATGATCGCCCGCAGGCCACGGGCACCGGTGCCCCGCAGGATCGCCTGGTCGGCGATCGACTCGAGCGCGTCGTCGGTGAACTCCAGCTCCACCACGTCGAGCTCGAACAGCCGCCGGTACTGGCGCACCAGGGCGTTCTTGGGCTCGGTCAAGATGTTGATCAGCGCCTGGCGGTCCAGCTTCTGCACGCTGGTGATCACCGGCAGCCGGCCGATGAACTCCGGGATCATGCCGAACTTCAGCAGGTCCTCGGGCATGACCCGGGCGAAGGCGTTGGCCTGCTCGATCTCGGCCTTGCCGCGGACCTCGGCGCCGAAGCCGATCCCCTGCTTGCCGGTGCGCGCCTCGATGACCTGATCCAGACCGGCGAACGCGCCACCCACGATGAACAGCACGTTGGTGGTGTCGATCTGGATGAACTCCTGGTGCGGGTGCTTGCGGCCACCCTGCGGCGGCACCGACGCCGTCGTCCCCTCGAGGATCTTCAGCAGCGCCTGCTGCACACCCTCACCGGAGACGTCGCGGGTGATCGACGGGTTCTCGCTCTTGCGGGCGATCTTGTCGACCTCGTCGATGTAGATGATCCCCGTCTCGGCGCGCTTGACGTCGTAGTCGGCGGCCTGGATCAGCTTGAGCAGGATGTTCTCGACGTCCTCACCGACGTACCCGGCCTCGGTCAGCGCGGTCGCGTCGGCGATGGCGAAGGGCACGTTGAGCATCCGCGCGAGGGTCTGCGCCAGGTGGGTCTTGCCGCACCCGGTCGGGCCCATCAGCAGGATGTTGGACTTGGCGAGCTCGACGCCCTCGTCCCGGCTGCCCCGCTCACCACCGGCCTGGATCCGCTTGTAGTGGTTGTAGACGGCGACGGCGAGAGTGCGCTTGGCCTGGTCCTGGCCGATGACGTACTGCTCGAGGAAGTCGTGGATCTCCTTGGGCTTCGGCAGCTCGTCGAACTTGAGGTCCGAGGACTCCGAGAGCTCCTCCTCGATGATCTCGTTGCAGAGGTCGATGCACTCATCGCAGATGTACACCCCAGGGCCAGCGATGAGCTTCTTGACCTGCTTCTGGCTCTTTCCGCAGAACGAGCACTTG
>JAOPVN010000091.1 GCA_025966175.1 Modestobacter sp.
ATGTCCCTCGACGGCAAGGCCAACCGCCTCGCCGGGATGATCCGCGGCAACCTGGGCGCGGCCATGCAGGGCCTGGCCGTCGTCCCGCTGTTCGCCGGCTACGACCTCGACGCCGCCGAGGGCGCGAGCCCCGGCCGGATCTTCAGCTACGACGTCACCGGCGGGAACTACGAGGAGCGCGGCTACGCCTCCGTCGGCTCCGGCTCGCTGTTCGCGAAGAACTCGCTGAAGAAGACCTGGCGCCCCGGCCTGCCCGCCCGCACCGCCACCCGCACCATCGTCGAGGCCCTCTACGACGCGGCTGATGACGACTCGGCCACCGGGGGCCCCGATCCGGTGCGCCGGCTGTATCCGATCGTCTACCGGGTCGACGCCGAGGGCGCGCAGCGGCTCACCGACGACGAGGTCGCCGCCATCGCCGAGACGATCATCGCCGACCGGTCCACTGCTGAGAACCGGGAGGGCTGAGCCATGACCATGCCGTACTACGCGTCGGCCGAGCAGGTCATGCGGGACCGCTCGGAGTACGCCCGCAAGGGCATCTCCCGCGGTCGCAGCGTCGCCGTCCTGACCTACGACGACGGCGTCCTGTTCATCGCCGAGAACCCCAGCTCCACGCTGCACAAGGTCAGCGAGCTCTACGACCGGGTCGGCTTCGCCGCGGTGGGTCGCTACTCCGAGTTCGAGAGCCTCCGCGTCGCCGGGATCCGGCTGGCCGACATCCGCGGGTACTCCTACAACCGACGGGACGTCACCGGCCGGGTCATCGCCAACGCCTACGCGCAGACCCTCGGGGAGGTCTTCACCCAGCAGATGAAGCCCTTCGAGGTGGAACTCTGCGTCGCCGAGGTCGGCGACACCCCGGAGTCCGACCAGCTGTACCGGCTCACCTTCGACGGGTCGATCGTCGACGAGCCCGACTTCGTGGTCATGGGCGGGCAGGCCGACGCCGTCACCAGCCACCTGCGCCAGCACTTCACCGCCGGCATGGGCCTGGCCGAGGCGCTGCGGGTCGGCGTCCAGGCGCTGTCGGCGGTCAGCCCGGTCATCGCGGCCAACGGGGGAGGGCACGCCCGGCTCCCCGCCGAGCAGATCGAGGTCGCGGTCCTGGACCGCCGCCGTCCCAAGCGGGCGTTCCGCCGGATCGTCGGCGCGGCGCTGCGCAGCCTGCTCGCCGACGAGCCGACGCCCGAGGAGCCGGCCGTCAGCCCCGCTGAGGCGGCCTCGACGCACGCGCCGAGCGCGCCGGCACCGGGCACGCCCCCGGGGCTGGGTGACCCGACGGCGGTCGACACCGCGGGCGGCACCGAGGAGGCCTCCGCCCAGCCCAGCACCCAGGACGGTGCGGGCGGCACCGAGGGAGGCAGCACGGACGACACCACGGACGACGAGCAGTGAGCGGCGCGGCGCGGTCGGCACACGAGCCGAGCGCGCCGCGGACGCCTACGCTCGGCGAGGTGGAACGACGGATCTTCGGCATCGAGACCGAGTACGGCGTCACGTGCACCTTCAAGGGCCAACGGCGTCTCTCCCCGGACGAGGTGGCCCGCTACCTGTTCCGCCGCGTCGTCTCCTGGGGACGAAGCTCCAACGTCTTCCTGCGCAACGGGTCCCGGTTGTACCTCGACGTCGGCAGCCACCCCGAGTACGCCACCGCCGAGTGCGACGACCTCACCGAGCTGGTCGTCCACGACAAGGCCGGTGAGCGGATCCTCGAGGGGCTGATGGTCGACGCCGAGCAGCGCCTGAACGAGGAGGGCGTCACCGGCGACATCTACCTGTTCAAGAACAACACCGACTCGGCCGGCAACAGCTACGGCTGCCACGAGAACTACCTCGTCGGCCGGCACGGCGAGTTCAGCCGGCTGGCCGACGTGCTCATCCCGTTCCTGGTCAGCCGCCAGATGGTCGTCGGCGCGGGCAAGGTGCTGCAGACGCCGCGGGGCGCGGTCTTCTGCGTCAGCCAGCGGGCCGAGCACATCTGGGAGGGCGTCTCCAGCGCCACCACCCGCTCCCGGCCGATCATCAACACCCGCGACGAGCCGCACGCGGACGCCGAGCGCTACCGCCGGCTGCACGTCATCGTCGGCGACTCGAACATGAGCGAGACCACGACGCTGCTCAAGGTCACCATCACCGACCTGGTGCTGCGGATGATCGAGCAGGGCGTCGTGCTGCGGGACATGACGCTGGAGAACCCGATCCGGGCCATCCGCGAGATCAGCCACGACATGTCCGGACGGCGCAAGGTCCGGCTGGCCAACGGCCGGGAGATGTCCGCGCTGGAGATCCAGCAGGAGTACCACGACCGGGCCGCGGAGTTCGTCGACCGCGAGGGCTACGGGCCGGTGCACCGGCAGATGCTGGAGCTGTGGGGCCGCACCCTCAAGGCGATCGACGGCGGCGACCTGTCGCTCATCGACCGGGAGATCGACTGGGCGATCAAGTACCAGCTCATCGAGCGGTACCGGGCCAAGCGCGACCTGCCGCTGTCCAGCCCGCGGGTCGCCCAGATGGACCTCGCCTACCACGACATCCGCCGTACCCGGGGTCTGTACTACCTGCTGGAGCGGGCCGGCCAGGTCGACCGGGTGGCCCACGAGCCGCGGATCTTCGAGGCCAAGAACGTGCCACCGCAGACCACCCGGGCCAAGCTGCGCGGGGAGTTCATCCGCCGCGCGCAGGAGAAGCGCCGCGACTTCACCGTCGACTGGGTGCACCTCAAGCTCAACGACCAGGCCCAGCGGACCGTGCTGTGCAAGGACCCGTTCAAGGCCGTCGACGAGCGGGTGGAGAAACTGATCGCCAGCATGTGACCTGCCGGTCACACTGCGCTGGTGAGTGAGGAAGAGCGGGCCGGGCAGCTGCTGTCCGGCCCGCGCGGCCGGCGGCTGTGTCAGGAACTCCTGCTGACGCCGGGGGATGCCGGGCTGGCCGCCGATGCGCTGGTCCAGCGGGGGCGCCGGGTACCCGGTCGGGCGGCCTGAGCCGGACGAGGCCCGACGGGTACTGACCGACGAGGTGCGGCGGACCGATCTGTCGGCATTGGCCGCCGACGGTGACGTGCTGTTCGCCGCGCTGGTCGAGCCCGTCGCCCGTGCCCGGTACTGGCAGGAGCCGGACGAGGCCGACAGCATGCTGGCCGACCCCGCCGTCGCAGCCGAACTGCGTCCGGTCGCCGAGGCCATCGCCGCCTCCCCCGCCGCGCAGTGGTGGTGGTCACCGGTCGCCCGCTCCGATGAGCAGCACGTCTCCTTCCCGGCCGCCGACGGCGAGCTCCGACCGCCGGACCTGGTGGCTCACGGATGTGATGACTGTCGACGGGGAACCGGTCGACTGGATCAGGGAACGCGACG
>JAOPVN010000125.1 GCA_025966175.1 Modestobacter sp.
GAGGCGCTGGGGCTGACCGAGGACGGCACCGCCGGCCTCAAGGCCACCGACGCGATCGAGGCATCCGCGGCGGCGCTGGTCTCCGGGATGGAGACCGCCGGCTGGACCCTCGACGCCGTGTCCGCGGTGGTGCGCGAGGTGCTCGGCCGGGACGACGAGGGGGTCGCCGCCGTCCTGCGCTTCGCCGTCGACGAGGTCGTGCCCCGGCTGGCGCGCACCACCGACGAGCTGGACATGACGCTGCACGCGCTGGCGGGCGGCTACGTGCCGGCCGGGCCGAGCGGTTCGCCGCTGCGCGGGCTGGTCAACGTGCTGCCGACCGGGCGCAACTTCTACTCCGTCGACCCGCGGGCGATCCCGTCCCGGCTGGCCTGGGAGACCGGGTCGGCGATGGCCGAGTCGCTGGTCGAGCGCTACCGCGGCGACCACGACGGGGAGTTCCCGCGCTCGGTCGGGCTGTCGGTGTGGGGCACGTCGGCGATGCGGACGGCGGGCGACGACGTTGCCGAGGTGCTGGCGCTGCTCGGCGTCCGGCCGGTCTGGGACGACGCCTCGCGGCGGGTGACCGGCCTGGAACCCATCCCGCTCGACGAGCTGGGCCGGCCGCGGATCGACGTCACGGTGCGGATCAGCGGCTTCTTCCGGGACGCCTTCCCGCACGTGGTCACGATGCTGGACGACGCGGTGACGCTGGTGGCCTCCCTGGACGAACTCCCCGAGCAGAACTACGTCCGCGCCCACGTGGATGTCGACATGGCGACCCACGGGGACCGCCGGCGCGCCACCACCCGGGTCTTCGGCTCCAAGCCGGGCGCCTACGGGGCCGGCCTGCTGTCGCTGATCGACTCCCGCAACTGGCGCGGGGACGCCGACCTCGCCGAGGTCTACGCGGTCTGGGGCGGCTACGCCTACGGCCGGGACCTGGACGGCGTGAACGCCCGCCCCGACATGGAGGCGGCCTACAAGCGGATCGCGGTGGCGGCCAAGAACGTCGACACCCGTGAGCACGACATCGCCGACTCCGACGACTACTTCCAGTACCACGGCGGGATGGTGGCCACGGTCCGCGCGCTGACCGGCTCCTCGCCGGAGGCCTACATCGGCGACTCCACCAGGCCCGAGCAGGTGCGCACCCGGTCGCTGGTCGAGGAGACCTCCCGGGTGTTCCGCGCCCGGGTGGTCAACCCCAAGTGGCTGGCCGCGATGCGCCGGCACGGCTACAAGGGCGCCTTCGAGCTCGCGGCGACCGTCGACTACCTGTTCGGCTACGACGCCACGACCGGCGTGGTCGCCGACTGGATGTACGAGAAGCTCGCGCAGACCTACGTGCTGGACCCGGAGAACCGGGAGTTCATGGAGAAGTCCAACCCGTGGGCGCTGCACGGCATCGCGGAGCGGCTGCTGGAGGCCGTCGACCGGAAGATGTGGGAGTCGCCGGATCCGGCGTTGCTGGCCGAGCTGCAGCAGGCCTACCTGGACACCGAGGGTGACCTGGAGGGCGGCGACACCCCCGCCCAAACCAGCACGCGTTAGGCCGATGAGTTTGTCGGTGCCCGGTGGTCTCATCGTTCATGACCACCACGCTGCTGGCGATCGGCACCCGCAAGGGGCTCTGGCTCGCGACGAGTGAGGACCGGCGCAGCTGGTCGCTCTCGCAGCCGCACTTCCTGATGACCGAGGTGCCGAGCATCGGGATCGACACCCGGGGCGGGCGCACCCGGCTGATGGTGGGCGTGCGCTCGGAGCACTTCGGCCCGACCGTCGCGCACTCCGACGACCTGGGCGCGACCTGGACCGAGCCGGACCACGGCTCGATCCGCTTCCCGGCCGACACGGGTGCGGCCGTGGAACGGATCTGGCAGCTGCAGCCGGACTCCGTCGACCGACCCGGGGTGGTCTGGGCCGGGTGCGAGCCGATCTCGGTCTGGCGCTCGGACGACGGCGGTGAGCACTTCGAGCTCTGCCGCGGGCTGTGGGACCACCCGCACCGGTCCGAGTGGGGAGCGGGCTACGGCGGGCCGGCGGCGCACACCGTCGTCCCGGGGCCGGACGCGACGGTGCACGTCGCGATGAGCACCGGCGGGGTCTACCGCACGAGGGACGGCGGAGCCTCCTGGGAGCCCCGCAACTCCGGGATCGCGACCCCCTTCATGCCGGGGCCGCCACCGGAGTTCGGGCAGTGCGTGCACAAGATCGCCCGGGACGCCGTCGTCCCGACCCGGCTGTACGCGCAGAACCACCACGGGGTCTACCGGTCCGAGGACGACGGCGACTCCTGGACGTCGATCGCCGAGGGGCTGCCGTCGGACTTCGGGTTCGTGATGCTCGCCCACCCGCACAGCGCGGGCACGATCTGGGTGGTGCCGCTGGTCGCCGACGGGGAGCGGATCCCGCCCGGCGGCCAGCTGGCGATGCACCGCAGCGACGACGCGGGAGCGAGCTGGCGGCGACTGGACGACGGGCTGCCCGCGCAGGAGTTCAACGCGGTGCTGCGGGACGCCGCGGCGGTCGACGCGGGTGATCCGGTCGGGGTGTACGTGGGCACCCGGGGCGGAGAGGTATACGCCAGCGCCGATGAAGGGGAGACGTTCACGCAGGTGGCCGGCCACCTGCCCGACGTGCTGTGCGTGCGCGCGGCGGTGCTGCCGTGACCGTCCGGGTGCTGCTGCCGCGGCTGCTGAGCGAGTGCACCGGCGGCCGGACGTCGGTCGCCCTGGACCTGCCCGCTCCCGTGACCGTGTGCGCGCTGCTGGACGCGTTGGCCGCGGAGCACCCGGTGTTCGACCGGCGGGTGCGGGACGAGACCGGGGCGCTGCGCCGGCACGTGAACGTCTACGTCGACGGCGAGGAGATCCGCCGGCTGTCCGGGCTGCAGACCCCGGTGCCCGCCGGGGCCGAGGTGATGGTGATCCAGTCGGTCGCCGGTGGCTGAGGGCGACGCCACGCCGGGCCCGGACGGTGCGGCGGCGTGCCGCCCGCCACACGTCCGGACACGGAGGACGGTCGCGAGATGGGAATTCTCAGCAGGCTGATGGGCAACGCCGAGACCACGGCGCGCGGCGGGCGGACCGGCCGGTCGGCCGGGCGGCCCGCGTCCAGCGGGCGCCGCGGCATGAGCACCGGCCGTACGCGAGGCACGTCCGGTGGACGCCGTGGCACCGCCGCCTCCGGCGGCCTGAGCAAGCTGCACGGATCGTTCAAGCGCCGCTGATCGAGTGCGCGATCAGCGGAGCACAAGCGCGGCGGCCAGCAGGGTGACCGTCGTGGTCACCTCGCCGAGCGCGCCCATCACATCACCGTTGACCCCGCCCAGCCGGGCACTCGCCCGGCGGCGCAGCGCCTCGGCGGCCAGCCAGCCCAGGACGACGGCGGCC
>JAOPVN010000133.1 GCA_025966175.1 Modestobacter sp.
GCCGCTGGCGGCTGGGCGTGGCCGCCGGGCTGGTCGGCGCCGCACTCGTCGGCGGCGGCGCGGGAGCCGGGGTGATGGCGCTGACCGACGACAACACGGTCGCGAGCGCCACCGGCGCCGCCGCGCAGAGCGTCGTCATCAAGGACGCCCAGAACGCCACCAGCACGACCGCGGCGGCCGCGAAGGCCGCGCCCAGCGTGGTGACCATCTACGTGAGCGCGAACTCCGGCTCCGGCTCCGGCTCCGGCGTCGTCCTCTCCGCCGACGGCTACGTGCTCACCAACAACCACGTGGTGACCCTGGACAGCTCCACCGACCAGGCCACGGTCCAGGTGCGCACCTCCGACGGCACGCTCTACGACGCCACCGTCGTGGGCACCGACCCGACCTCCGACCTGGCCGTGGTCAAGCTGAGCGGCGCCAGCGGGCTCACCCCGGCCACCTTCGCCGACTCCGACAAGGTCCAGGTCGGTGACCTCGCGGTGGCGATCGGTGCACCGCTGGGGCTGTCCAACACCGTGACCGACGGGATCATCAGCGCGACCAACCGCGCGGTGGCCACCGGCTCGGACCAGGAGCAGACCGTCATCGACGCGCTGCAGACCGACGCCGCGATCAACCCCGGCAACTCCGGCGGCCCGCTGGTGAACGCCGCCGGCGAGATCATCGGGATCAACACCGCGATCGCCTCGGTCGCCAGCTCGGGTCTGCCGGGCCAGCAGTCCAGCCAGAGCGGGAACATCGGCGTCGGCTTCGCCATCCCGGCGAACTCGGCCAAGCGGATCGCGCAGGAGATCCGGGACACCGGGTCGGCCACCCACGCCCTGCTCGGCGTCAGCGCCTCCACCGCGTCGGACAACGCCTCCTCGGCCGTCGGCACCGGCGCCCAGCTGGTCTCGGTGCAGGGTGGCTCCCCCGCGGCGGACGCCGGTCTGCAGGCCGGCGACGTCATCACCGCGGTCGGCGACCGGGTGGTCACCAGCTCCACGGAGCTCACCGCCGCCGTCCGCAGTGCCCAGCCCGGCGACAAGGTCACCCTGACCATCCGCCGCGGCCAGGCCAGCTCGCAGGTCGAGGTCACCCTGAAGGCCGCCACGAACTGACCTCCCTCAGACAGACGACCCCGGTGCCGACCCCCCGCGGCCCCGGGGTCGTCGTCCATCCGGACCACCTAGGCTCGGTCGGGTGCCCGGCCCTCAGCTGTCCCGCCCCCAGCTGACCCCTCCGCTCGCGAGCTCGCTCGACGACCCCGAGCGGGCCCGCGACCTGACCCGGATGAAGCGGCTGGCCACCGGTCTCTTCCTGCTCGCCGCAGCGGTCTTCCTGGCCTGTGTGCTGCTCGGTGCGGAGTCCGGCGCCTGGGTCGGCTACGTCCGCGCCACCGCCGAGGCCTCGATGGTCGGCGCGCTGGCCGACTGGTTCGCCGTCACCGCGCTCTTCCGGCACCCGCTCGGGCTGCCGATCCCGCACACGGCGATCATCCCGCGCAAGAAGGACCAGATCGGCACCAGCCTGGGCGCCTTCGTACAGGAGAACTTCCTGACCCGGGCGGTGGTCGAGGAACGGCTGGACGGCGTCGACGTCCCGGGCCGGCTGGGCGCCTTTCTGGCCGCCCCCGGGCGCGCGGAGCGGCTCGCCGGCGACGCCGGAGCCGCGCTCGGCGCGTTCGCCGACCTGCTCAAGGACGACGACCTCCAGCCCGCCGTCGCCGCGCTGGTCGACCGCAAGCTCCGCGAGACCCCGGCCGCACCGGCCCTGGCCCGGGTGCTGGAGCTGGTGGTCGAGGGTGACCGGCACCAGGAGGTGCTCTCGGCCGGGCTCACCGGGCTGGCGAACTTCCTGGCCGAGAACCGGCTCGTGTTCCGCGCCCGGCTGGGGGACGCCTCCCCCGCCTGGGTCCCCGACTGGGTCGACGACAAGGTGTTCGACCGGGTGTTCGAGCTGTTGCGTGGCTTCCTCGCCGAGGTCGGCGAGGACCCGCGCCACGAGCTGCGCCGCAGCTACGACAAGCGGCTGCGGGCCTACGTGCACGCGCTGCGCACCGACCCGGAGGCGGCGGCCCGGGTCGAGCGGTTCAAGGAGGAGCTGCTCGACCACCCCGCGGTGCGCGCCTGGTCGGGCTCGCTGTGGACCACCGCGAAGAACGCCGTCGTCACCGCCGCCGCCGACCCCGACTCGCAGCTGCGCGTCCGGGTGGTCGAGCTGATCCGGCACGGCGCCCGGCTGTTGACCGACGACCCGACGGTCCGCGAGCTGGTGCAGCGGCAGTTCCGGCGGGCCGCCGGGTACGCCGTGGAGCGCTTCGCCAAGGACGCCGCCGACCTGGTCGGCACCACCGTGGCCCGCTGGGACACCGAGGAGACCAGCCGGCGGATCGAGCTGCAGGTCGGCCCCGACCTGCAGTGGATCCGGGTGAACGGCACGGTGGTGGGCGGCCTCGCCGGGCTGGTGATCTACACGGTGGCCCAGCTGCTGTCCTGAGATCGTGGCGTGCCACCGGCCCGCAACAGGCCGGCTCTACGGTGCGGGGCATGACCGCTGCCGTGCACACCGACGTCCCGGGGATGCTGCCCGGGCTCTTCCCGTACTCCCTGGCCGTGCGACTGGGCGACACCGTCCGGACGGCGGGCATCGTGGGGATCGACTACACCAGCGGCCGCCCGGCCTCGCTCACCGACTTCCGCACCCAGGTCCGGTCGACGATGGACAACCTGGTCGCGGTGCTCGAGGCCGCGGGCAGCAGCCCGGACGCGGTGGTGGAGACCGCCTGCTACCTGACCGACATGGGCCGCTGGGACGAGTTCAACGGCATCTACAGCGAGTACTTCGCCCCGCCCATGCCGATCCGGACGACGATCTCCTGCGGACTCGTCCCGCCGTTCCTGGTCGAGGTGTCCGCGGTCGCCTGGTCCCCTCGGGCGTAGGGCATCCCGCCGAGAGAGGTGGGGCACAGGTCGAGCCGCTCAGCCGACCGGTGGACCGGGTCCGGACCCGGCTCACCGGTCGGGCAACCGGCTCGCCCCCTCAGCGACGGGCGGAGGCCGCCGCGAACAGGGCGATGCCGGCGGCGACGCTGACGTTGAGCGACTCGGTGGCCCGGGTGATCGGGATCGAGAGGACGACGTCGCACCGCTCCCGCACCAACCGGGACAGCCCCGCGCCCTCGGCCCCGACCACCAGCGCGATCGGGTCGGTGAAGCCGTCGTAGTCGTGGATGCTCATGTCGGCGTCGGCGGCCAGGCCCACGGTCTGGAGCCCGGCGTCCTGGTATCCGCCCAGGGTGCGGGCCAGGTTCGTCGCCCGGGCCACCCGCAAGCGGGCGGCGGCACCGGCGCTGGTGCGCCAGGCCGAGCCCGTCATCCCGACCGCACGGCGCTGCGGGACGACGACGCCGTGCGCGTCGAACGCCGCGGCCGACCGGATGATCGCGCCCAGGTTCCGCGGGTCGGTCACCCCGTCCAGCGCCACCAGCAGCGGCGGACGACCGGAGTTGCGGGCGATGTCCAGCAGGTCGTCGGGGTGCGCGTAGTCATAGGGCGGCACCATCAGCCCGATGCCCTGGTGCAACGCACCCTCGGACATCCGGTCGAACTCGGCCTTGCCGACCTCCAGCAGCGGGAGCCCACGGTCGGCGGCCAGCTGCACGGACTCGGCGATCCGCTCGTCGGTTCCGCCGCGGCTGGTGTCACCGGTCACGACGTACAACGCCGTCGCCGGGATGGCCGCGCGCAGCGCCTCCAACACCGGGTTGCGGCCCAGCAGCAGCTCCGGGGACTCCTCGTTGCGCCGCTGCACCCGCTGCCGGTTGTCCCGGCGGGCCACGGCCTGCTGGGCCTTCTTGTAAGCCGGGTGATGCGGCCGCGCCGCGGCCGGCGGCGTGGCGCCCCGGCCGGCCAGCGACCGGCGGTTCTTGCCGCCGGTCCCGGCGGTGGCGGTCTTCTTACCGGCGCCGGCCGAGCGGCCGCGTCGTTGGCTGTTGCCGGCCATCAGGTGGTCAGCTCCCATCGTGTGCCCTGGGGGGTGTCCTCGACCTGCACGCCCAGGGCGCCGAGCTGGTCACGGATGGCATC
>JAOPVN010000144.1 GCA_025966175.1 Modestobacter sp.
CGCGAGCAGGTTGGTCTGCTCGGCGATGCTCGTGATCGTCTTGACCACCGCGCCGATCTCCTGCGAACTGGTGCCCAGCTTCTGGATGGTCTCGGTGGTCTGCTGCGCCTCGGTCACCGCGGAGGCCGCCACCCGGGCCGCCTCGTTCGCGTTCTGGCTGATCTCCCGGATCGAGGCACCCATCTCCTCCGCACCCGCGGCCACCGTCGCCACGTTGCGGGACACCTCCTCGGCGGCCGAGGAGACGACACCGGACTGCGCCGAGGTCTCCTCCGCCGACGCCGAGATCTGCGCCGAGGACGCCGACAGCTCCTCCGAGGACGCAGCCACCGCATCCGCCGAAGCAGCGACGGCGGAGATGACGGTGCGCAGGTGCTCCTGCGCGGTGCCCAGGGCCGCAGCCATCTGGCCGACCTCGTCGCGGGACTCCACGCCGGCCGGGCGGGTCAGGTCACCGGTGGCCATCGCCTCCAGTGAGGCGCGCACCCGGTCCAGCGGGCGGGACAGCGAGCGCTGGGTGAGCAGGCAGATGGCGAGGATGACGGCCAGCCCGACGGTGGCGACTCCGACGCTGATCCAGTCGGCCTGGTGGATCGCGCCGGTCAGCGCCGCCTGCGCGGCGTCGGACTGGGCGGCCAGGGAGTCCTTGGCGGTACCGACGGCGCCGTCGGTGAGGTCGTTGGCGGTCTGGATGTCTTCCCAGCGCGTCCGCGTCGCCTCCTGATCCGCCACTGCGGCGTTCACGAAGGCGGTGATGGCGTCCAGGTAGGTGCCGTACGTCGAGGCGACGTCCGCCACGGCGGCGGCCGCCTCCCCGGTCAGTGGGACGGCCGCCAGCTCGGCGAGCAGCTGGGTCGGGGTGTCGATGTCGTCGGCGAGCTCGGCGAGCTGGTCGGCGGGGACGTCGCGGACCAGCGCCTTGAAGCCGTCCACCTTGAGCTCGCTCGCCCGGGTGTCGAGCTGGAGGACCAGCGCCTCGGCGGAGTTGAGCGCGTTGAGCTCCTCGCTGCCGCGCTGCACGGCGGCGTTGGAGGTCAGCGTCGCGACGACCAGGCCACCGAAGGCGAGGACGACGACGGCGATCATGATGCCGAACTTGACGGCGAGGCGTCGGTCGGCGAACCAGCCGGAACGAGGGGTCGGGGAGGGGGAGCGCATGGCGGGTCTCCTGGGCGGTGGCGGGGCGGGCGGGTGACGCCGGCACGTGGGGCGGTGCGATGCGACCGCCCCCGTCCGGCGTGAGCTGCCACGGCGAGGTGCCAGCTCTGCAGGGTGGCCGGCCCGTGCGGTGCGCGCACGGCTGCGGCTGGGGAGATGTGCGGGGGTGCAGGTGGAGCGCTTCGTGCGGTCGTGGCCCGGGATCGTGTGCACCGATTCCGGAAGGCATTTCCGGTAGACCAGAATGGCGAGCTGCGGAACTCATCGTGAAGGATCCGATAGCCCTTGCCATCGCTCGCATGGGCGTGTCGCGCACTCGGCACCAGAAAGACCGGTGACCGACTGATCTGCATTCCCGCCGGCGCGGCGAGTGGGATCGCGGCCCCCGGGAAAGCGCCGCGGCCGCCACCCTGCCCGGGGAAGGGGGCGGGGCAGCGGCCGTGGGGTCGGTGCGGGTGGTGCAGCGGTGCGGCGGCTCGGCCACCGGGGTCGGGGGTGGCCGGGCCGGAGAAGCGGCCGCCGTCAGCGAGGACGGCGGGGCTGATCAGTACGTGAAGCGGGTGACGGTGGTGCGCAGGTCGCTGGCCATCCGGGACAGCTCGTCGACCGCCTGCCGGGTCTGGGACAGCGCCTGGGTGGTCGAGGACGCCGCGGTCGAGACCCCGGTGATGTTCTGCGCGATCTCGGTGGAGCCGCCGGCGGCCTCCTGGACCGACCGGGACATCTCATTGGTGGTGGCCGTCTGCTCCTCCACCGCCGAGGCGATGGTCAGCTGGAAGTCGTTGATGCTCCCGATGACCTCAGAGATCCGGCCGATCGCCTCGACCGCACTGGTCGTGTCGCCCTGGATCGCCTCGACCCGCCGGGCGATGTCCTCGGTGGCCTTGGCGGTCTCCTGGGCCAGCTCCTTGACCTCGTTGGCCACCACGGCGAAGCCCTTGCCGGCCTCCCCGGCCCGAGCCGCCTCGATGGTGGCGTTCAGCGCCAGCAGGTTGGTCTGCTCGGCGATCGAGGTGATCACCTTGATGACGTTGCCGATCTCCCGCGACGACTCGCCCAGCTTCGTCACCGTGGCGGTCGTCGCCTCGGCCTCGCTGACCGCCTGAGCGGCGACGCGTGCGGCCTCGTTCGCGTTCTGGCTGATCTCGCGGATCGAGGCACCCATCTCCTCCGCACCGGCGGCCACCGTCGCCACGTTGCGGGAGACCTCCTCGGCGGCCGAGGAGACGACACCGGACTGCGCCGAGGTCTCCTCCGCCGAGGCGGAGATCTGCGCCGAGGACGCCGACAGCTCCTCCGACGCGGCCGCGACCGCGTCGGAGGACGCGACGACCGAGGCCATGACCGCGCTCAGGCTCTCCCGGGCGCTGTCCAGGGCCGCGGCCATCTGGCCGATCTCGTCACCCTGGTGCACATCGGTGGCCTGGGTCAGGTCGCCCTCGGCCAGCCGCTCGGCCGTGAGACGGACCCGGTTGACGGCGCCGGCGATGGACCGGGCGACGAGCAGGCCGGCCACCAGGGCCAGGACGCCCCCCACGACGATGGCGACGATCAGCGACGTGCGAGTGCTGGCGTAGGCGTCGCCGGCGGTCACCGCGCTGGCCTGGGCGTCCTTCTGCTGGAGAGCGGACAGGGCTCCCAGCTGGTCAACGATCTGGGCGCTCAACGGCGCGATCTGGTTGGCCCGGAGGGCGTTCCACTCGTCGAGCCGGCCCTGACCCGCCAACTGGACGGCCTGGTCGGCGAGGACGAGGTAGGTGTTCCAGTCAGCGATGATCGTGTCCAGGCTGGCCACCACCGCGGCGGTCGGCTGGGTGTTGTTGCGCAGGGAGTCCGCCACGGCCAGCAGCGCGTTCTTCTCGGCATCCGACTGTGTTGCGGCCGCCTGCTTGGCGGCGTCCGTCGTCGCGGTGCTCCGGTTCGTGGCGTACAGCCGGTAGGACATGTAGTGGAAGCGCAGCTCCTCGGTCAGGCGCACCCCCTGCGTGCTGTGCTCGTACATCGCCTTGGTGCGGTCGGCCTGCGAGGAGAGCGACTGGAGGCCGAACACCCCGACCAGGACAGCGACGAGGACGGCGAGCCCCACGGAAGCGGTGATCTTGGTCGTGACCCCTCGGTCACGGATCCACCGCACGGTGGGGTTGGGGGCGCTCTTCATCGGGGCTCGGGTCTCTCTCTGTCAGGGGTGGGGAGTGGGGGGTGAGGGGGTCGGCCGGGACGGAACAGGGTGGAGCTCAGGTGCCGACGGCGCGGTTGACGTCGAGGGCGAGCAGCAGCTGGCCGGCGAGCTTGTAGGCGCCGCGGATCAGCTCGCGGGCATTGCCGTCCAGGGTGTCCGGCGGGGCCTCGAAGTCGCGGAGGTCGACGTCCACGACGTCGGCGATGCTGTCGACCAGCAGGCTGACGGCCTCCCCATGCAGCCGGACGACGATCACGACGGGCTCGATGCCCTCGGGACGGGCCGGCCGGCCCAGCCGCTCGCGCAGCTCGATCGCGGTGACGACCTGGCCGCGGAGGTTGATCAGCCCGGCGACGGCCGGCGGGGCCAGCGGCACCCGGGTGATGCTCTGGCTGCGCAGCACCTCCTGGACGTGCTCGACCTCCACGCCGTAGAGGTCGCCGTCCAGCCAGAAGGTGGCCAGCTGGCTGGTGGCCGGCATCGTCGATGTCGCGGTTGCGCTGCTCACGTCAGACCTCCATCAGGGGGGAGCTGGTGCCCTCGAAGCTGAAGGCGTCGGGGGAGGGGCGGGAACCCGGGAGCGGCTTGTAGAAGGCCGGGTCGGCAGCGAGGATCGCCGCGCGGACGTCCAGCAGCTCGGTGACGCGGTCCCCGATGACCGCCGAGCCGAGGAGGCCGAGGTCGTCGATGTCGCTCTGCACGGCGGCCTCGCCGTCGACGATGTCGAGGATCTCGTCGACCACGATGGCCACGCTGCGGCCGTGGTCGGCGTAGACGATCACCTCGAGGGTCTCGCGGTCGGAGTCACCGAAGGCGCCCAGGTGCCGGTCGAGCCGGACGATCGGGAGGATCGCCCCGCGGTACTGCACGACCTCGCGGGAGCCGACGCGCTCGACGGTGTCGCTGCGCACCTGCTCGAGCCGGGTGACGGTGTCCAGCGGGATGGCGACCCGCCGGCCGCCGCCGATGGCCGCCAACAGCATCCGCTGGCGCTCCTGGACCGCGACCACGGCCGAGGCAGCCATCCGGCTCTCCTGCCGCTCCGCGGACTCGGCGCGCAGCGCCCGGCGGGCGAGCGCCTGCACGTCGAGGATCAGCGCGACCGCGCCGTCACCGAGGACGGTGGCCCCGGAGTACAGGCCGATCGACTTGAGCTGGCCACCGACGGCCTTGACGACGATCTCCTCGGTGTTGATGACCCGGTCGACGACGAGGCCGAACCGGCGCCCCTCCGACCGCAGCACCGCGATGACGACGTGCCCGTCGTGCCGGTCCGAGGGCAGACCCAGCACCTCGGCCAGGTGCACCAGGGGGAGCAGCTCGCCGCGGAGGCGGTACACCGAGGCGCCACCGACCTCCTCGACCGCGGCCGCGGCCTTCTCGGCGTCCAGGGCCACCAGTTCCTGCAGGCTGATCTGCGGGATGGCGTAGCGGTCGCCGGCGCACTCGATGGTCAGCGCTGGGACGATCGCCAGGGTCAGCGGGATGCGCAGTCGGGTGCAGGTGCCGTGGCCGGGCACCGACTCGACCTCGATGGTGCCGCCGATGGACTCGATGTTGGTCTTCACCACGTCCATGCCGACGCCGCGGCCGGAGACGTTGGTGACCGCCGCGGCGGTGGAGAACCCGGGCAGGAAGACCAGCTGCAGGATGTCGGCCGGGCTCATCCGGGACAGCGCGTCCGGGGTGAGCAGACCCCGCTCGACGGCCTTGGCGCCGATCTTGACCGGGTCGATGCCCGCACCGTCGTCGGCGACCTCGACCACGACCTGGCCGCTCTCGTGCCGGGCGCGCAGGGTGAGCACGCCCTCGGTCGGCTTGCCGGCGACGGCGCGGCCGGCCGCGGCCTCGATGCCGTGGTCGACGGAGTTGCGGACCAGGTGGGTCAACGGGTCCTTGACCGCCTCGAGCAGGGTCTTGTCCAGCTCGGTCTCCCGGCCCTCCATCTCCAGGCGGACCGACTTGCCGCACTGCAGACCGAGGTCGCGGACGACGCGGGGGAGCTTGCTCCAGATGTGGTCGATCGGCTGCATGCGCGTCTTCATGACGCCCTCCTGCAGCTCGCTGGCGATCAGGTTCAGCCGCTGCGAGGCCCGGACCAGGTCCTGGTCGGTCTGCCGGCCCACGTACTGGACGATCTGGTTGCGGGTCAGCACCAGCTCACCGACCAGCAGCATCAGGTTGTCGAGCAGGTCGACGTCCACCCGGATCGTGCTGTCGGCGACGGCGCGGCGGCCCGGCTGCGCCCCGGTCGTGCTCGGCTCCTCCGCGACGGGGAGGACGGGGAACTCCACGGGGAACTCCTTCGGCGGTTCGACGGCCGGGGCAGCAGCCACCGGAACGGCGACCGCGGGCATCTGGGCCGGGATCGTCTCGACCGCGGGCACCGGGGCGGGCTGCGGCACGACGGCGGCCTTGGTGCTGCGGGTGGTCTTCTTCGCCGGGGCCCGCTTGGCCGCGGGCTTCTTCGCCGGTGCCGGGGCGGTCTCGGCGGCCGGGGCCTCGGCTACCGCCGGAGCGGCCGGCTCCTCGACCGGTGCCGGGGCTGCGGCCGCCGGGGTGTCCTCGAGGGCGGCACTGATCGTGGCGACGGTGCTCGCGACCTCGACCTGTCCCTCGCCGCCGTTGGCCTCGATGGCCGCGAGCAGGGCGCGGATCGTGTCGACCATCTGCAGCAGTGCGTCGGTGCGGTGCGGCGTCATGTCCAGCGCGCCGTCCCGCAGCCGGGACAGCATGTTCTCCCCGACGTGCGCGACCTCCTCCAGCCGGTTGAAGGCGAGGAAGCCGCTGGTCCCCTTGATCGTGTGGATCGTCCGGAAGATGCTCGAGAGCCGTTCCCGCGATTGCGGGTCCTGCTCCAGGGCCACCAGGTCCTGGTCCAGCTGGTCGAGGTTCTCGTGACTCTCCACGAGGAACTCCTCGACGATGTCGTCCAGACCTTCCACGCCTGCCTCATCCCCTTGGTGCGCCGT
>JAOPVN010000185.1 GCA_025966175.1 Modestobacter sp.
CGGGCGCGCCTCGGTGACCGCCGCGATCGCGTACTCGGCCAGCGCGGCGAGCTCCCGGCGGTCGGCGCCGGCCGGGTCGAGCGCGGGCAGCAGGTGCACCTCGACGACCAGCCCGCGGGCGGCGACCACCCGGGCGAGAGTGCGCAGCGGCGGCTCACCGCCCAGGTGGGCGGCGACGGCGCTGCCGGCGCCGCCGTCCACGCGGTAGCGCAGGGCGACCGGGCAGACCGGGGCGGCGGTGTCCACGGCGGCCTGGAAGAAGGCGCGCCGGAACCGGCCGAGCTCGACGCCGCAGGACGTCGTCCCCTCGGGGTGGACGGTGACCGACGTCCCGGTGCGCAGCAGACCGGCCACCTCCTGGACCGTGCCGGGCAGCGTGCGGACCGCGCCCCGGTCGATCAGGACGGCGCCGGTGTGGCGGAGCAGCCGGCCCACCACCGGCCAGCCGCCGATCTCCCGCCTCGCGACCGGGACGCCAGGGACGACGGTGAGCAGGGCCAGGCCGTCGAGCAGTGAGACGTGGTTGGCGACCACCAGCTGTCCGGGACCGTGCCCGGGGCCGGTCCGCGGCCAGGCGACCGGTGAGGAGTGCACCTCCACCCGGACGCCGACCGCGGTGAGCACCCGGGCGGCGGCGCAGACCCCCAGCCGGCGCCGGCCGCGGGCGCCGGTCAGCGGAGCCCGCAGTGACGCGACCCCGGCACGGCCGAGCGCCCCGGCGAGCCGGCCCCACCGGTGGCGCCGCAGAGCGGGATCGACGCTGGGGACCGGGTCGAAGGTGCAGCGGGACGTACAGGCGGAGGTGGGCAGCCAGGCGGGGGTCGGTGCGGTCGTCAGGGCAGTGGTCACGGCGACACCTCAGGTGTCGGGAGGCCCCTGGGCGAGGCCCGGACACCTGGATGCTCAGCCGCGCAGGTGTCCGGAGGGTGACTGCCGCCTGGCGGTTCCCTGTCAGCCGGGCGAATCCCGCCCGGGAGAGTGCCGGAACCGGGACGGCTCAGGCGGCGATGCGGCCGGCGAGCTCCCCGGCGTAGCTGCGGGCGGCGTCGGCCTCCGCGGCCGCCCGGTCGCGGAGGTCCGCCATCGCCGGCACCCGGTCGGCGAGGGTCAGCTGCAGGGTGATCACCGAGACCGACATGCCGAAGGACCGGCCGAGCACCAGCTCCAGCGGCGGCACGGTGTGGTCCCAGCTGGCCTGCTCCCCGCCGGCGTCGTAGCTGGCGCCCCGGCTGGAGACGACGACCGCCGGGCGCCCGGCCAGCGGCCGGGTCTCGAACTCGCCGAACGGGACCGTCGTGCCGAGCACGTGCACGTGGTCGATCCACGCCTTCAGCGTGGAGGGCAGCGACCAGTTGTACATCGGTGCGCCGAGCAGCAGGACGTCGGCGGCCAGCAGTTCGTCCAGGTAGGTCTGCTGCCGCGCCTCGTCGGCGGGGTCGACGACCTCCTGCGCGGTGCGCAGCCCGGGCGACCAGTGCAGCGCGGCGTCGGGCAGGTGTGGCGGCGGGTCGGCCTGCAGGTCCCGTGAGGTGACCGTGAAGGCGCTGCCGCGCTCGCGCCAGCCGGCGACGAAGGCGGCGGTCACGGCCCGCGACGCGGAGCTGCGCGGATCGGCGGACGAGTCGAGGTGCAGCAGGTGCGGCATGGGGGCCTCCCGGATCTGGGGTGCGCGGCGTCACCGTGCACCCCCACCCAAGCAGTGCGCCCTCCGCAGCTCTGACTCAGGGCAGCGAGACGCCGTCCAGGTAGCGCCACTGCCCGTCCTCACGGACGAACCGGCTGTCCTCGTGCTGCGTCCCGGCGGCCCGGTCGACCACCGAGTGCGCGCGGAACTCCACGGTCCCCTCGGCTGCCAGTAGTCCGCCGGCGCTCGTGGCCAGCACCTCGAGGCCGATCCACCGGATCCGCGGGTCGAGGTCCACGGCGCCGGGCCGGGTGGTGGAGTGCCAGGTCGCCAGCAGGTACGCCGGGTCGCCGACGGCGAAGGCGCTGTACCGGGAGCGCATCAGCTGCTCGGCCGTGGCGGCGGTCGCCGTCCCGTCGTGCAGCCGGCCGCAGCACTCTGCGTAGGGCAGGCCGCTGCCACAGGGGCAGGTCCGAAGGGTCACCGGACCAGTGTCGCCGTCGGCGAGGCGGTCCCGTGCGGCGGCGGGGAGGGGCCCGCCGCGTGGCGCCGTCCAGGGGCTCGTCCCGAGCGTGCGAGGGATGAGGAGGACGGGGTCCTTCTTCAGGTCGGGTCGGGGTCGTTCGGCCCCTGCCGGCTGCCGGCGCTCAGCCCGGCGTCCTCCGTGTAGGGCTGGTGCCGCCGGCCGGCGTGCGCCTCGACCTGGAGCCGGTCCTTGAGGTGCGGGTAGTGCAGCTCGAAGGCCGGGCGCTCGGAGCGGATCCGCGGGATCTCGATGAAGTTGTGCCGCGGCGGCGGCGACGACGTGGCCCACTCCAGCGAGTTGCCGTGGCCCCAGGGGTCGTCGCGCAACGCCAGCCGACCGTGCTTCCAGGACCTGACCACGTTGTAGACGAACGGGATCACCGAGGCGCCGAGGATGAACGACCCGATGGTGGAGATCGTGTGCATCGTGGTGAACCTGTCGCTGGGCAGGTAGTCGGCGTACCGGCGCGGCATGCCCTCGTTGCCCAGCCAGTGCTGGATGAGGAACGTGGTGTGGAAGCCGA
>JAOPVN010000202.1 GCA_025966175.1 Modestobacter sp.
TCTTGGCGTCGTCGGCGAAGTGGCCGCTCTGCCAGGCGCTCACCCCGACCATGGCCGCGCCCGTGACGGCGACACTGGCCACAGCCAGTGCCACCACCTTCGTCCTGATCCCCCAACGCACGACTGCCCCCTGGCCCGCTTCCCCGAGCGGGAGTACTCCCGCCACGGCGAGGTCATCGGCAGTCGGGCCGATCTCCGGTACTGGTTCGGATGAAGAATCGCGGGACGTCGCCGACAAGGCCCTCACCTGCGGCGGACGACCCTGCCGCGAGGGCCGGCGGTGGTGCATCATGTGGCCCCCATCACGCTCCACGGGCCCTCCGGAGGCGCACGTGCGGATCGGTATCCTGACCGGTGGCGGTGACTGCCCTGGCCTGAACGCGGTGATCCGCGCCGTCGTCCGCACCGGGGTCACCCGGCACGGCGACGAGGTGATCGGCTTCCGGGACGGCTGGCGTGGGGTCGTCGACGGGGACAGCGTGCTGCTCGACGTCACCGCGACCCGGGGACTGCTGCCGCGCGGGGGAACCGTGCTCGGCACGTCGCGCACCAACCCCTATGCGATCGACGGCGGCCCCGAACGCGTGCTGGCCACCCTCGAGCGACTCGGGATCGACGCCCTGGTCCCGGTCGGTGGGGAGGACACCCTGGGCGTGGCCAGCCGGCTCGGTGAGATGGGCGTGCGGTGTGTCGGCGTCCCCAAGACCATCGACAACGACCTGGACGCCACGGACTACACCTTCGGCTTCGACACGGCGGTCGGGGTGGCGTCGGAGGCGATCGACCGGCTGCACACGACCGGGGACAGCCACCACCGCGCGCTGGTCGTGGAGGTGATGGGCCGGCATGCCGGCTGGATCGCCCTGCACGCGGGGATGTCCGGCGGGGCGACGGTGGTCCTGATCCCGGAGCGGCCCTTCGACGTGGACGCGGTGGTGGCGCACTGCCAGCACCGGTTCGACTCCGGTTTCAGCCCGATCGTGGTCGTCTCGGAGGGGGCGGTCCCCGCGGAGGGGCACCTGACGACGACCGGGGGGCAACGGGACGCCTTCGGGCACGAGCGGCTCGGCGGGATCGGTGAGGCGCTGGCGCGGGTGATCGAGCAGCGCACCGGCCGGGAGTCGCGGGCGGTGGTGCTCGGCCACGTCCAGCGGGGCGGGACGCCGACGCCCTTCGACCGGGTGCTGGCCACCCGCTTCGGGCTGGCCGCGGTCCGGGCGCTGCACGAGGGGGCGTCGGGGGTGATGGTGGCGCTGCGCGGCACCGACATCGTGCAGGTGCCGCTGGCCGAGGCGATCGCGAAGCTGAAGCTCGTGCCGGTGGAGCGGTACGCCGAGGCGGAGGCGTTCTTCGGCTGATCGGTGTCCCGCCTGCCGCTTGTACTCTGGGCGCGTGAGCCTTCCCGAACCTGCTGACGTGGTCCCCGACCTGGACCGGTGGCGCGGGCTGCCCGCCGCCCAGCAGCCGGAGTGGCCCGACCGGGCCGCCCTGGACGCCGTGCTGTCCACCCTCTCGACCGTGCCGCCGATCGTCGCGCCGGCCGAGGTCGACGCCCTGCGCGGTCAGCTGGCCGACGTCGCGCAGGGGAAGGCGTTCCTGCTGCAGGGCGGTGACTGCGCGGAGACCTTCGACCTGAACACCGAGCCGCACCTGCAGGCCACCACCCGCACCCTGCTGCAGATGGCCGTGGTGCTGACCTACGGCGCCAGCGTGCCGGTGGTCAAGGTGGGCCGGGTCGCCGGGCAGTACGCCAAGCCGCGCAGCTCGAACATCGACGCGCTCGGTCTGCCGTCCTACCGCGGTGACATGGTCAACTCGCTCAACCCGGTGCTCGAGGAGCGGATCCCCGACCCCAACCGGCTGGTGCGGGCCTACGCCAACTCCGCCGCGGCGATGAACATGATCCGGGCCTACGCCCGCGGTGGCCTCGCCGACCTGCACGCCGTCCACGACTGGAACAAGGACTTCGTCGCCACGTCCCCGGCGGGCGTGCGCTACGACGTCATCGCCCAGGAGATCGACCGGGCGCTGGCGTTCATGAAGGCCTGCGGCGTCGACGACTCGGCGCTGCGCGGGGTGGAGCTCTACAACAGCCACGAGGCGCTGCTCCTGGACTACGAGCGGGCCCTGCTGCGGATGTACGAGGGCCGCCCCTACGCGCTGTCCGCGCACTTCGTCTGGGTCGGGGAGCGCACCCGGCAGATGGACGGCGCGCACATCGAGTTCGTCTCCAAGCTGGCCAACCCGATCGGCGTCAAGATCGGCCCCAGCACCACGCCGGAGCAGGCGACCGAGCTCGTCGAGCGGCTGGACCCCGAGGGCCTGCCCGGCCGGCTCACCCTGATCAGCCGGATGGGCAACGGGAAGATCCGCGACGTCCTGCCGGCGATCGTGGAGAAGGTCACCGCCGGCGGGCACCAGGTCGTGTGGCAGTGCGACCCGATGCACGGCAACACCCACGAGTCGTCGACCGGCTACAAGACGCGGCACTTCGACCGGGTGGTCGACGAGGTGCTGGGATTCTTCGACGTGCACCGGTCGCTGGGCACCTGGCCCGGTGGCATCCACGTGGAGCTCACCGGCGAGGACGTCACCGAGTGCCTGGGCGGTGCCCAGGAGATCAGCGACGAGGACCACAACAGCCGCTACGAGACCGCGTGCGACCCCCGGCTCAACACCGGGCAGTCGCTGGAGCTGGCCTTCCTGGTCGCGGAGATGCTGCGCAGCTGATGTACGCGATCGACACCGAGCGCCCGAGGGACGCGGCGGGTGCGGTGGACCTGCGCTCGGACACGCTGACCCGGCCGACCCCGGCGATGCGCCGCGCGATGGCCGAGGCAGAGGTGGGCGACGACGTCTACCGCGAGGACCCGACGGTCAACGCGCTCGAGGAGCAGGTCGCGGAGTTGTTCGGGCACGAGGCCGCGTTGTTCGTGCCCTCGGGGACCATGGGCAACCAGATCGGCCTGCGGCTGGTGTGCGAGCCGGGCCAAGAGGTGCTCGGGGACGCCGACGCGCACATCCTCACCTACGAGATGGGCGCAGCGGCAGCGCTGTTCGGCCTCTCCTCGCGCACCGTCGTCTCCGTGGGCGGCCGCCTGTCGGCCGAGCAGCTCACCGCCCAGGTCCGCCCGCACGGCGACTGGCACCTGACCGCGACCGCGGCGATCGCGGTGGAGAACACCCACAACCGCGGCGGCGGGCTGGTCCAGCCGCTGGCCGAGCTGGAAGAGCTGTTCGCCTGGTCCCGCGGGGCCGGGGTCAACGTGCACCTGGACGGCGCGCGGGTCTTCAACGCACACGTCGCCTCCGGCGTCCCGCTCTCCACCTACGGCCGGCTCGCCGACACCGCCTCGGTCTGTCTGTCCAAGGGGCTGGGGGCACCGGTCGGCTCGGTGCTCGTGGCCAGTGCGGAGCGGATCGCCACCGGCCGGCTCTGGCGCAAGCGTCTCGGCGGGGGCATGCGCCAGGTCGGCATCCTCGCGGCGGCCGGGCGGTACGCCCTGGAGCACCACGTCGAGCGGCTGGCCGAGGACCACGACCACGCCCGCCTGCTGGCCGAGCGGCTGGGTGTGGACCCGGCCACCGTGGAGACCAACATGGTGGTCCTCGACGACGTCCCGGCCCCGGCCGTGGCCGCGGCCGCCAAGGCGCAGGGCGTGCTGGTCGGCCAGGTGAGCGACCGGCGGATCCGGCTGGTCACCCACCTGGACGTCGACCGGGCCGGCATCGACCGCGCCGCCAAGGTCATCTCCCAGGTCGTCGCCGACCTG
>JAOPVN010000225.1 GCA_025966175.1 Modestobacter sp.
CTCATGATCACAGTCTCAGCCGGTGGTTCTCCAGCGGCAACCGCGCGGCCGGGCGCCCGACGCATCCGGATGAGCGTGGTGAGCATCGCGGCGATCACGACGACCAACCGATGGCGCTCGGCGGCCGGGCTCACCAGGGCCCAGGTGACCGCTGCCTGCAGCACCGACCGCCGCTGCCAGAGTTCCGGACGGTCGCGCAGCCCCCGGACGGCGAGCGTGGCGAGGATCGCGTTCACCGCGCCGACCACGGACGGGCCCAGCGCCCTGCCGTCCGGCCCGCGGGCCGCCGGGCCAGAGGCACGAGCATCTCCGCGGGGAGGGGCAGGCTCGACGTCGGCGAGGTGAGCACCGAGAAGGGGGTCATGCGCCGTTCGATCGCCTGTTGCTGCGGGCTGAGCGCGCGTCGGGGGCGGGCGGCGGACGTCATCGGGCCACCCTGGCCGGTCGTCCGGGGCCGGACGAGCCTGTGGTGTGCTGGTCCCGGCCGCCGTCGTCCCTCGACCGCCGCCCTGACGAGCCCCCTCGACTCGAGCACCTGCTCGGCCAGGAGATCCACCACCATGAACCGCCGCACCGCCCGTCTGCTGCTCACCGCGGCCACCGCCCTGTCCCTTGCCGCGTGCGGGAGCGACGACGGGTCGACCAGCGCCGCCCCGACGACCCAGGCCTGCGAGACCCGTTCGGCGACGGCCCCGGCGCCCGACGGGGTCTCCACCGACCTGAGCGAGGCGCCCGAGGTGCCGGCGACGGAGGCCGCGCCGCCCTGCGACCTGGAGCTCAGCGACGTGGTCGTCGGCACCGGCGCGGAGGCCGTCGACGGGTCGGTCACCGCGGTGAAGTACGTCGGTGCCTTCTACGGCACCGGCGAGCAGTTCGACTCCTCCTGGAGCCGCGGGGACGACGAGACGCTGCCGGTCACCGTCGGCGCCGGACAGGTCATCCGGGGCTTCGACCAGGGCATCAACGGCATGAAGGTCGGCGGCCGGCGGCTGGTCGTCATCCCCAGCGACCTCGGCTACGGCGCGCAGGGCCAGGGCCCGATCCCCGGCGGGGCCACGCTCGTCTTCGTCATCGACCTGGTCTCGGTGGGCTGACGGTCCGGCCATGCCCTCGCCCGTCAGGCGGCCAGCAGCCCGTCCAGCCCATCCGGCCGGTGCGGCGTCGCGAGGAGGGCCGCCAGGTAGCGTCAGGCCATCACGGCAGTGCAGCAGGGAAGCCGGTTAGAGACCGGCGCGGTCCCGCCACTGTGACCTCCTCCGGGAGGGAGCCAGACACCTCGGCTGCCGTGTCCGACGACCCGGGGCGCGGACCCCGAGGGAGGCACTGCCTTGAGCGCTCGCACCTTCACCCTGCTGTCGACGTCGGACACCGACCTGCTGTCGGCCCGGTCCAGCGCGTCCTCCTGGCGGCTGGGCAACCCGGCCCGGCTCGGCGCCGAGGGCATGGTGCGGCTGGCGGCCGGCAGTGACCTCGTCGTCGTCCGGATCCTCGGTGTCCGCCGGCAGTACGAGGAGATGCTCGCGCCCCTGCTGGCCGGGCCCGCACCGGTCGTCGTCCTCGGCGGGGAGAACGTGCCCGACGCCGAGCTGATGGAGCTCTCGACCGTTCCGATGGGCGTGGCCACCGAGGCGCACGGCTACCTGGCGCAGGGCGGGCCGGAGAACCTGGGGCAGCTGCACGCCTTCCTCGGTGACACCGTGCTGCTGGACGGCGAGGGGTTCGACCCGCCGTCGGTCGCGCCGGAGTGGGGCGTGCTGGAGCGGGACTCCACCGCGACCGGCCCGACGGTCGCCGTCCTGTACTACCGGGCGCACCACCTGTCCGGGAACACGGCGTTCGTCGAGGCGCTGTGCACCGCGATCGAGAACGCCGGTGGTCGCGCGCTGCCGGTCTTCACCGCCTCGCTGCGCACCGTCGAGCCCGGCCTGGTCGACGTGCTGCGCTCCGCCGACGCCCTGGTGGTGACCGTGCTCGCGGCCGGCGGGTCGAAGCCCGCCACGGCGCAGGCCGGTGGGGACGACGGCGCCTGGGACGTCGGGGAGCTGGCGAAGCTCGACGTCCCGGTGATCCAGGGGCTGTGCCTGACCAGCTCCCGAGCCGACTGGGCGGCCAACGACGACGGGCTGTCCCCGCTCGACGTCGGTAACCAGGTCGCGATCCCGGAGTTCGACGGCCGGCTGATCAGCGTGCCGTTCTCCTTCAAGGAGACCGACGCCGACGGGCTGACCTCCTACGTCGCCGACCCCGAGCGGGCCGCGCGGGTCGCCGGGACGGCGGTCGCGCACGCCCGGCTGCGGCACACCCCGCCGGGCGAGCGCCGCATCGTGATCATGCTGAGCGCCTATCCGACCAAGCACGCCCGGATCGGCAACGCGGTCGGCCTGGACACCCCGGCGTCCGTCGTCCGGCTGCTGGCCGCGATGTCCGGCGCCGGCTACGACATCGGCCCGTTCGACGGCCCCGAGGCGCTGCCCGGCGTCGCCGACCTGGACGGCGACACCCTGGTGCACGCGCTGATCGCAGCCGGTGGGCAGGACGAGAACTGGCTCACCGAGGAACAGCTGAGCGGCAACCCGGTGCGCATCTCCGCCGCCGACTACCAGCGCTTCTTCGACACCCTGCCGGCCGAGCTGCGCGAGGCGATGGCGCAGCACTGGGGTCCGGCGCCCGGCACGCTGTTCGTGGACGACTCTGATGGCGACACGGCGATCGTGTTCGCCGCACTGCGGGCCGGCAACGTCGTGGTGATGGTCCAGCCGCCGCGCGGCTTCGGGGAGAACCCGATCGCGATCTACCACGA
>JAOPVN010000034.1 GCA_025966175.1 Modestobacter sp.
CGCGGACATGACCCCGCCCGCCGTCCGCTCGGTCGCCAGGGCGGTGGTCGGCCGGCTGCCGGTGCCCCTGGCCGACGCCGTCCGGGGGCCCCGCCCCGCCGGAGCCCCGCCGCCCGGCCGGCTCCGCCGGGCCATGCTGCGTGCCCTCCGGGAGGGGGGCATCCCGCGCGGGGTGTCGACGTTCCGCGTGACCGACGACCCCGACCTGGCCTTCGTCGCCGCCGACTCCCTCGTCCTCGCGCAGGTCTACTGGTACGGCGAGCAGGGCTGGGAACCCGAGCTGCTGCCCTGGTGGCGCTGGTTCTGCCGGCACTCCGAGTCGGTGCTCGAGCTCGGGGCCAACGTCGGGTGGTTCACCGTCCAGGCCGCCCGGGCCGCACCCGGGGTCCGCCAGGTCGCCGTGGAGCCGCATCCGTTCTCGCTGCGGATCTGCCGGGCCAATCTCGCGCTCAACAGGGTGCGCTCGGTGGAGCTGGTCGGTGCCGCGGCGGTCGCCGACCCGACCGTCTCCTCGGTGCAGCTCCTGGTGCCGGCCGATCAGCGGGCCACGCCGACGGTCGCCTTCCTGCGGCCGGACACCGAGCTCCCCGCCGGGATGGCCCGCGACGTCCGGACCGCGTTCGACGTGCCTGCGGTCGACGTCCGGGAGCTGCTGGCCGGCGCGGACCTGGTCAAGCTCGACGTCGAGGGGCAGGAGCACGCGCTGCTGGCCGCGGGCCTGGACCTGCTGCGGGAGCGACGACCGACCGTCTTCGTCGAGGTCCTCCCCGGCACCGTGCGGCTGCGCGCGCTCCTCGCCGAGCTGTGCCGGCAGGACGGCTACCGGTGCTTCGCGGCAACGCCGGCCCGGCTCGTCGAGCTCGAGCCCGCGCGGCTGGCCACGGTGCGGCTGAAGGAGGAGTTCGGCGGCCAGGACGTCGTCCTCAGCACGAGCGCTCCGCCTCGGCGCTGAGCCCGCGGGCGCCCAGGTCGACCCCCTGGCGGATCAGCTCCGCCTGCACCGCGGCGACCGCGACCTGCCGGGGTGTGCGGCCGGAGGCGGCGGCCAGCGCCGCGCAGACCCCGGCGGCCTGCCCGGTGGCCATCGCGGTGGGCGTGACCCGGTAGGAGGAGTGCGCCTCGTGCGTGCCGGAGATGCACCGCCCCGCCGTCAGGAGGTCCTCGACGTCGCGGGGCAGCAGGCAGCCCAGCGGCACGTCGTAGGCGTCCCCGGCCGGGACCGGGCGCAGCACGGTGCCCTTGCCGTTGGGGTTGTGGATGTCCACCGGGTAGGTACCGCGCGCGATCACGTCGTCGAACTTCCGCGCAGTCAGGATGTCCTCGCCGGTGAGCACGTGGTCGCCGAGGATCCGACGGGTCTCCCGGACACCGACCTGCACGCCGCTCTGGGCCACGTAGGAGTCGGCGAAGCCCGGCACGTAGTCCCGCAGGAACGCCGCGACCTGCGTCATCTGCCGGTGGCTGACCGCCTCGGCCCGGGTGAGGTCGAAGACGTCGGTGCCGAAGACCTGCGACACCCGGGTGGAGTTGACCGCGACCTCCCCCGGGTGCGCCGTGCCGAAGAACAGCACGTCCTCGCGGGCCAGGTCGAGGTCGCCCGCCTCGGTCGCCTCCTCGACCAGGTCCCAGAGCCCGTGGACACTGCGCCACTGGTCGGGGTGCTCGGACACGTAGTCGCTGAACGCGGTCGGGTCGAAGCCGACGACGCGGAACATCAGCGTCATCGGCTGCACCAGCCCGTCCCGTTCGCGGCCGACCTCGTACGGCGCCCCGGCCGCGGCCGCGACGTCGCCGTCCCCGGTGCAGTCCACCGTCGTCCGCGCCGAGACGACGACCGGCCCCGACTTGGTCTCGAACACCACCTCACCGGCCCGGCCCGGGGTTCGGACGCCGCTGGCGAACGCGTGCAGCAGGTAGCGCACGCCGGAGCCGTCGAGCAGGTCGAACACGACCTCCTTGAAGACCTCCGGGTCGAACGGGACGGTGTAGCCGGTCGCCGCCGAGGGCGGGACCGCCCCGCCGGCCTCGATCAACCGGTCGATGACCTCCACGTGCTTGCCGGCGACGACCGGCTCCCCCTCGCCGTGGTCGGCGGGGAACAACCCGACATCGCCCAGCCGCGGTGGCTGCGGACGGCGGGTGTGGAAGGACATCCACGGCATCACCAGCGCCGCCGTGGCGTTGCCGCCGAGGAAGCCGTACCGCTCGACCAGGACGACGTCGGCGCCGGCGTCGGCTGCCGCCAGCGCCGCACCGAGCCCGGCCGGACCGCCGCCGATGACGAGGACGTCGGCCTCAGCTGCGTGCAATGCTGAGCGCGGGGGCAGCGTCAACTGCCCCGCGCTGACCGGCCGGGTCAGCGGCGGCATGGGGAACTCCCTCCTGTCCGGAGGACGGGTCGGCGGCCGGCCGTGAGGGCGGCGGCAGCAGGTCGAGGACGTGCTGGAGCGCCGCGGCTGCCCGGGGCCGGAGCTTCTCGATCCGGCTCCGCGCCCGGCCGGCGTTCGTCAGCCGCTCGTCCCAGAGCCGGTCGACGGCCGCGAGCAGCGGGCCGACGGCGTCCCGGTCGAGGCTGTCCGGCGTCGGGATGCCGAGGGTCCGGGCGAAGTCGGCCACCTTGCCGGCGTAGGGCAGCGGCAGGAAGGGGACGTCGGAGAGCGCGGCGAAGATCAGGAAGTGCAGCCGCATGCCGACCGCGAAGTCCATGTGCTGCATCAGACCGAGGCTCTCGCGGGGCCCGTACGCACCGTGCAGGACCCGGGCCCGGTCCGGGGCCGTCATCCGGGCCAGCACGGCATGGCTCTCGCGTACGTCACCGCGCTCCATCGGCACGAACACCACCTGGCCCCCGAAGCGGTGCACCGCGAAGTCGGCGACCGCGGCGAGGGTGGCGTGGTACGCGTCCACCGCGAGATCCGCCGCCCGCCCGGGTTCGCGCACCGACATCGCGATCAGCCGACCGGAGGTGTCCACCCCGTCGCTGAGCAGTGCATCGGCCGGGACCGGCTCCGGGGTCAGCAGCAGCGCCGGATCGGCCACCACCTCGATGGGCCGCTCGACGCCGACGTCCTCCAGGACCCGCTTGCTCTCCTCGTCGCGCACGGTCACCCGGGTCATCGCCGAGACCACCTCCCGCACCGCGCGACGGTCCTCGGGGGTCGTGAGGGGCCCGGCGCCGAGCGCGTAGGCGACCGTCGGCACCCCGTTCCGGTGGGCGGTCCGGACGTGGCGCAGGTACGCGGTGGCCTCGCCGTCGTACAGCAGCCCGCCACCCCCCAGCACCAGCACGTCCAGCCGGGCGATCTCCTCGTTGACGGCATCACAGCGCCCGCGGCGGGCGTCGATGACCCGGTCGACGACGTGGGCGTCCCGGGTGTGTGCGGCGTTGCGGGAGAGCACGACGACCTCGGCGAAGGGCATGGCCGCCCGCCACGTGGCGAGCATGGAGGTCAGGATCGCCTCGTCGCCGATGTTGAGCCCGCCGTACGAGCCGAGCAGTCCGATGGTCGTCATCCAGGTTCTCCTGTCGATGCGGGGCCGGTGATCGCGGGAGGAGCGGGGCGCCGTCGGCTCGCGGAGAACGCCGGCACGGCTGTCGGGGTGGGGCCGGCGATCCCCTCCAGGTTCCCCCGCGCGGCCCCCGGCGCACTCGGCAGAACGACCGATTCTCAGGACCCGTGAGGGCGCCGGCGGCCGCGCTCCGGGGCCGCCGGCATCGGCAGATCTCCCGATGGACGCCGGCCGCGGACCGCGGCAACGTGGGCGGTCCGCGCGGACCTGCCCGCGGGACTCCCCCGCGGCCGATCAGCCGGCTGGAGGCACTGTGAGCGACTCAGAGCTCGAGGAGACAGGAACCGGGCCGGCCGCCAAGCGGATCGGCCAGGCACCGACGACCACGGACGTGACCGATCCGGAGCGGTCCTCCCGGAACACCGCCGCCGGCAGCGGTTCCGAGCCCGGGGAGGGCCCGGTCCAGCCGGCCGCCGACGAGGGTGTGGACCCCTCGGCGAGCATCGAGCCGCACAACGAGGGCCTGGTCTGACCCGCGCCCCGCACCGCGCCGCGAGCGCGCGCATTCCCCCGTAGTCAGACCGGACGCAGAGGACCACACTCCGATGATGCGTACAGCCGTTCGCTGGACCATTCCCGCCGCCGTCGCCACCGCCGTCATCGGCGGGTCCCTGGCCTGGCCCTCGCTGGCCGGCGCCGCGCCCGACCTGGCGCCCACGACCGCAGCCGACCTGATGGCCGACGTGGCCGGCAGCCAGGCCCAGGCCCTCTCCGGGACCGTCGAGCAGACCACGGACATCGGCCTGCCGCAGCTGCCCTCCGGCGCGGCCGGCCAGGACCCGGCCAGCCTGACAGCCCTGCTCGGCGGGACGACGACGGCGCGCGTCTGGTCCGACGGGGCGGAACGCTCGCGGATCGCCGTCCTCGGGTCGCTGGCCGAGACCGACGTGGTGCGCAACGGCGCCGACATGTGGACCTGGCGCAGCGGCACGGGCACCGTGACCCATGCGGTCGTCCCGTCCGGCCGGCCGGCTGCGGCGGCCCCCGGCCAACCGCAGCTCACCCCGGCGCAGGCGGCGGACCAGGCGCTCGCCGCGGTCGGGCCCACCACCCAGGTGACCCTGGGCAGCCCGGCCACCGTGGCCGGCCGGCAGGCCCGGACGCTGGTGCTCGAGCCGAAGGACGCAGCCTCCCTGATCGGCCGCGTCGTCATCGCGGTGGACGCCGCGACCGCCATGCCGCTGCAGGTCCAGGTCTTCTCCCGCGGCAGTGCCGAGCCCGCGGTGCAGACCGGGTTCACCTCCGTGTCGTTCGGCGCGCCGGCCGCGAGCGAGGTCGCACCGGCGCTCCCGCTGGGCAGCGCGGTGGAGGAGGTCACTCCGCAGGCCCTGCAGGCGCAGGCGGGCACGGTGCCGCAGCCGACGGTCGTCGGTTCGGGCTGGACCTCCGTCGCGGTCCTGCGCGCCGCCGGTGCGCAGCTCGGGAGTGCGCCGTCGGGCGCGGCCGGTGCGGCGGACCCGACCGCACTCCTGAAGGCGATGTCCGTCCCGGTGAGCGGGGCTTACGGGAGCGGGCGGCTGATCACCTCCTCGGTGTTCAGCGCCCTGGTGCTCGATGACGGCCGGGTGCTGGTCGGCGCCGTGCCCGCGCCGGAGCTGGAGCGCGCCGCCATGGACGCGGCCGCCCAGCCGTGACCGCCTGACCTGGTGGGCCCCTCGACCGAGGGGGCGGCCGTCACCACGCGCGGCCTGACCAAGCGTTTCCGCGGTGGTCAGGTTGCGGTGGACCGCCTCGACCTGGACGTGCCGCCCGGTGCCGTCTACGGGTTCCTGGGTCCCAACGGGTCGGGCAAGACCACGACCATCCGCATGCTGCTGGGGCTCGTGTCGCCCACCGCGGGCACCGCCCGGCTGCTCGGGCAGCCCGTCCCCGCCGCGAGCGCGAGCGTGCTCCCCCGGGTGGGCGCGCTCGTCGAGGGACCGGCCTTCCACCCGTACCTTTCCGGCCGGGCCAACCTGCGCCGGCTGGACGCCGCTGACCGCACCACCGCCCCCCGGACCTCGGCGGCCCGCACCGCGGCCGCCCTGGAGCGGGTCGGGCTGAGCGCCGCGGCCGGCAAGCGCTACCGGGTCTACTCACTGGGCATGCGGCAGCGGCTCGGCCTGGCCGCGGCGCTGCTGCGCCCCCGCGACCTGCTCGTCCTGGACGAGCCGACCAACGGGCTGGACCCGCAGGGCACCCGCGAGGTGCGCACCCTCGTGCGCGAGGTCGCCGCGGACGGCACCACGGTGCTCGTCTCGACCCACCTGCTCGCCGAGGTGGAGCAGATCTGCTCGCACGTGGGCGTGATGAGCGCCGGCCGCCTGGTGGCGGCGGGGACACTGGCGGAGGTCACCGCCGGTGCGACGACCCGGGTCCGGGTGGAGTGCCGGCAGCCCGCCGTGGCCGTCACTGTGCTGACCGGGCTCGGCGTGTCACCGGTGCGCACGGAGGCGGGCACGGTGGACGCCGAGCTGGCCACCGCCGATCCGGAGCAGGTGCTCGCCGCGCTCGTGGCCGCCGGTGCGGGCGTTCGCCAGTTCGTGCTGGCCCGGGCGCGGCTGGAGGACCTGTTCGTCGAGCTCACCGGTGCGGGGTTCGACGTCCGTGGGTGACGGGCGGTTGCTGCTCTCGGAGTTCCTGCTGGTGCTGCGGCGACGTCGCAACCAGGTCCTGCTGGGCCTGCTGGCCCTGGTCACCGTGCTGATCGGCGTCGCCGTCGACGTGTCCGGACCCGCGCGCGACGGGGAGGGCCCGGCCTTCCTGCGCAGCATCACCGACAACGGGCTGTTCCTGTCCTTCACCGCCCTGGTGGTGAGCCTCCCGGTCTTCCTGCCGCTGGTGGTATCGGTGGTGTCGGGTGAGTCGATCGCCGGCGAGGCCAGCACCGGCACGCTGCGCTACCTGCTGGTGGTCCCGGTGGACCGGACCCGGCTGCTGGTGGTCAAGCTGCTGTCGGTGGTGCTGTTCGGGCTCCTGGCCGCCGTGCTGGTCGCGGTCGTCGGCGCGGTCGTCGGCGCGGTGCTGTTCCCGATCGGGGAGCTGAGGCTGCTGTCGGGCACGACCGTGTCCTACGGGCAGGGGCTGCTCCGGCTGGCCGGAGTCGCCCTCTACGTGGCCGCGGTGCTGGCGACGGTCGCCGCCCTCGGCGTGTTCGTCTCGACGCTCACCGAGGTGCCCATCGCGGCGATGGCGGCCACCGCGCTGGCCGTCGTCCTGGTCGAGGTGCTCGACGCCGTGCCGCAGCTGTCGGCGCTGCACCCCTGGCTGTTCACCCATGACTGGCTGGCCTTCGGCGACCTGCTGCGCGATCCGGTCAGCGTCGCCGGGCTGGGCCACGGCCTCCTCGTCCAGGCCTGCTGGGACGCCGTCCTGGTGACGCTGGCGTGGGCGCGGATGACCACCCGGGACGTCACCAGCTGACCCCGGCCGGGCAGCACCGCCCCCCGGATGGGTCGGATGACCGATGCCGCGCCGCCGCGGAGCTGGTTAGCGTCGGGCGCTCACAGGCACAGCACCAGCATCCGCACGGCCCCATCCGTTGCCGGCGCCCGCCCGGGGGGATCGACGATGACGAGCAACCCGGTCGAGCGACTCCGCCGCCGCCTCGAGACCCACCTGCAGGCATGGCCCGTCTACCGACAGCTGACCACGTCCGATCGCACCGGGCGCGGGGCCGCCGCGCAGTCCCCGCAGTCCCGGGCCCTGCGCGCGCGGGTCGCCACGGCGGACACGACCACGCGGTCGGTGTGCCCGTACTGCGCCGTCGGCTGCGCCCAGCTCGTCTACGCCCGGGACGGCCGGGTGGTGCAGATCGAGGGCGACCCGGACTCCCCCATCTCCCGCGGCCGGCTGTGCCCCAAGGGATCGGCCAGCCTGCAGCTGGTCACCGGTCCGCAGCGGGAGGAGAAGGTCCGCTACCGGGCGCCGCACGCCACCGAGTGGTCCGATCTGCCGCTGGACACCGCGATGGACATGATCGCCGACCGGGTGCTCGACGCCCGCCGCCGCGGCTGGCAGGACACCGACGAGCAGGGCAACGTGCTGCGCCGCACCATGGGCATCGCCGGCCTCGGGGGCGCGACGACGGACAACGAGGAGAACTACCTCTTCAAGAAGCTGTGGACCGCGCTGG
>JAOPVN010000284.1 GCA_025966175.1 Modestobacter sp.
ACGAGGACACCCCGGCCGCCGCCCGCGACGCCGTGCGCGAGGGGATCTGGATGGGCGTGCTCGCCGGCCGTGACTCCGCCGCCGTCGCCGGGCTGGACTATGCCGGCTCCGTGCGCGCCGACGGCTACGCCCGGCTGCCGATGGTGCGGATGACCAACGTGGGACTCGAGCCCGGCCCGCACACGCTGGCGGAGATGATCGCCGCCACCGACGACGGCGTCCTCATGGAGCACAACCGCTCGTGGTCGATCGACGACCGGCGGCTCAACTTCCAGTTCGGCTGCGAGATCGGCTGGGAGATCCGGCACGGCCGCCGCGGCCGGATGCTGAAGAACCCCTCCTACACCGGCATCGGCCCGCGGTTCTGGTCCTCGCTGGACATGCTGGCCGGGCAGGCACCCGGTGAGTGGCGGGCCTGGGGAACACCCAACTGCGGCAAGGGCCAGCCCGGCCAGGTCGGGCACACCGGCCACGGCGCCGCGCCCGCCCGCTTCTCCGGCGTCCGGGTGGGGGTCCGCGGATGAGCCAGCCCCTCGACGACCTGGTCTCCGCCGTCCTCGACGAGGTGCGCCGGCAGACCGGCGCCGACGCGGCCGCGACCGTGCGGGCCGAGTCCACCGCGCTGGCGCTGACCCGGTTCGCCGGGTCGGCGATCCACCAGAACGTCGCCGACGAGCGGACGACGGTCCACCTGCAGCTGACCGTGGACGGCGGCCGGACGGCGAGCGCGTCGACCACCCGCGGCCGCGAGGACGCCCTGGTCGACCTCGTCGCCGCGACGCTGGCCGCCGCCCGGCTCACCCCCCGCGACCCCGCCTGGCCCGGACTCGGCGAGCCCGCTCCCCTGGTCTCCGCGGGCAACCCGGATCCCGCGACCGCCGAGGCCTCCCCCGCCGACCGGGCCGCCGCCGTCGCCGCGTTCGTCGAGGCGGCCGGGGGTCTGAGCACCGCCGGCTACGTGCAGACGTCGTCCCTCACCGCCGTGCTGGCCGACACCGCCGGACAGCACGTCCACGGCGCCGCCACGTCGGCCGCCTGCGACGGCATCGCCCGGCTCTTCGGCGCCGACGGCGTCGCCCGGTCGGCGTCCCGGCGGTTCGCCGACCTGGACTGTGCCGCTCTCGGCGCGCGGGCAGCGGCGAAGGCCCGGGCCGGGGTGGACGCCGCCCCGGTCGACCCGGGGGTGTACACCGTCGTCCTCGAGCCGGCCGCCGTCACCGACGTCGTCGCCGGGCTGGCGGCCGGACAGTTCAACGGCAAGGCCGTGGTCGACGGCACCTCGGGGCTGCGGCTGGGCGAGCAGCAGTTCGACGCCGCCGTCTCCCTCGTCGACGACCCGGTCGGGCCGGAGGCGACCGGGCTGCCCTTCGACGTGGAGGGCACCCCCGCCCGGCGGACCGAGCTGGTGCGCGCCGGGATGCCGGTGGGGCTGACCACCGACCGGCGGGTGGCCGCGACGCTGGGCGGCCGGTCGACCGGGCACGCCTCCGACACCAGCGCGACCACCGGCCCGGTCGCCGGCGACCCCGCCCTGGCGCCGGGGGACGGCGGAACGGTCGACGACCTGGTGGCCGGCCTGGAGCGCGGACTGCTGGTGAGCGACTTCTGGTACACCCGCGTCGTCGACCCCAAGCGCTCGGTGTGGACCGGCCTGACCCGCAACGGCGTGTGGCTGGTCGAGGGCGGGCAGGTCGTGGCGCCGGTGAGCACGCTGCGATTCACCCAGTCCTACCTGGAGGCGCTCGCCCCGGGCGCGGTGGCCGTCGGTTCGGTGGTGGACCCGCAGCCCGGCCGGCTGACGATGACCTACTCGGGCACCAACCGCTTCGCCGTCCCCGCGTTGCGCCTGGCCGGCTGGAACATCACCGGCAACGCCACCGGCTGACCCCTCCCCCTCCTTCCGCTTTCGGCGCCGAAAGCGGCGCCGTCATCCCCGCTTTCGGCGCCGAAAGCGGGAGTTAGCCCGCCGTCGGCTCGCCGGACAGTGCCGTCTTGATCCGCGTGACAACGGCGTCGAGGTCCCGCAGGTCCGCCGAGCTGAGCCGGATGACCCGCCAGCCGGCCGCCAGGAAGGCGGCGTAACGCGCGTCGTCCTTCACGATCTGGAGCCCGTCGAAGTGGTAGGCGCCCTCGTACTCCACGATCAACTTCACCTCTGGCCAGACCAGATCGGCGATCCCCAGGAACCTGCCGCCTTGTACGACCGCGAACTGCGGCACCGGGTGCGGGAGATCCGCGAGGTGGCACGCGACCCGGACCCAGGACTCCGGCGGGCTCTGCGCCCGTCCGTCCACCAGAGGGAGGACCCGCTGCACACGGCGCGATCCCCAGCGCCCGGCCGCGGTCGCCGCCATCCCGCGCAACACCTCCTCGGTGACGGCTCCACTCCCGACCATGGCGTCCAAGCAGGCGACGGCGTCATGGACGCGCTCCAGCGCAGCCACGTCCCACGCGGTGCGCGCGGCGCTGGTGATGCGCAGACCGTCCTCGAGAGCGACGACATCACCCGGCGAGAGGTCGCTCCGGTGCACGCGGACCCCACGCGGTCCGCGCCACGACGACGCGCTCGGCACGACCACCAACACCGGGTCATTGGGGCCGGCGAAGGGCGCGCCCCACCACATGGCGGCAGACCGCCCGCCGATCACAGCGTCGGTCGGCATGAGCAGCGCCGCAGCGCGAGCGACCAGCGCATGGTCATGGGGCAAGCCGGGGTCGGCGTAGACGTTCCGCAACACGCGGCGGTAGAGGCCACGCTGCAGCTGTTCGCGCGTCAGAGAGCCCTCGGCAACGGCGTGCGAGCCGAGGAACACGCCGTGCGGCAGTGGGCGGACGAGCACGACGGGGACTGTGGCCTACATCGGGGCTCGCCCGCTGCCGCCGTCCACAGCCCCGCTTTCCGCGCCGAAAGCGGCACGCGAAGCCCCGCTTTCCGCGCCGAAAGCGGCACGCGAAGCCCCGCTTTCGGCGCCGAAAGCGGGAGGGTGGGGTCAGAGGCGAGAGGGTGGGGTCAGAGGCGGGCGAGGAGGGCGCGGACGGCGGGGATCAGGGGACGGTCCGCGGCGATCCAGTCCAGGTCCTCCAACTGGGCGGCGGCCAGCCACCGCAGCTCGGTGTGCTCGTGGGCCACCAGCTCCCCGGCGGCGATCCGCGCCCACCAGACGCGCAGCGTCGAGGCCCCGGGCGCACCCCCGGCGACGACGCCGTCCAACGGCACCTCGCCGAGGAACGCCTGCGGCGCGACCTGGACGCCGAGCTCCTCGGTGCACTCACGGACCAGCGCTGACAGGTCGGACTCCCCGGGTTCGACCTTGCCGCCGGGGAACTCCCACAGCCCGGCCAGCGGACCCGACCCGCGCTGGGCCACGAGCACCCGGCGCCGGTCGTCGACCAGGGCCGCGCCGACCACCTGGGTGACCTCCAGCGCCCGGCGGGCGGCCGCCACCGAGTAGGCGTCCAGGTGCGCCTGCATGGCCCGCACGATCCGACCGCGCAGCAGCGTCCGGTCGATCAGCCCGCCCAGCGCGCCGGGCAGCGCGGTGTCCCAGTCGACCTGTTCGTCGACGAGCGTGCCCGCGCCGGTGGCCGAGAAGTGCCGGGTGTGCCGCAGCAGACGCCAGCCGTTGCCCGGCGCCGCCTCGTAGACGTCGCGCCACGGCCGCTCGGACACGACCTCCCGCAGCGGGTGCGGCCAGGGACGTCCCAGGGACCGCGCGACGTCGAAGGCAACGGTCAGCGGCGCCTCCACCAACGTGGTGAACCGCAGCTGGAACACGCGGTTCAGCTTTGCAGACACGGCAGGATGAGCTCCGTGCGCATCTCAGCCAGGGTCGACTACGCGGTGCGGGCGGCCGTCGAGCTGGCCGCCGTCGCCCCCGAGTCCCTCACCTCCGACCGGATCGCGCAGGCGCAGGGCATCCCGGCCCGCTTCCTGCAGGCCATCCTCGGCGACCTCCAGCACGCCCGGTTGGTCACCAGCCAGCGCGGCCGCGAGGGCGGGTACCGCCTCGCCCTGCCGCCGTCGGAGGTGTCGATCGCCCGCGTCATGCGGGTCGAGCAGGGGTTCCTCGCCGAGGTGCACGGCCAACGACCGGAGGACGTCGAGTACCCCGGCGCCGCGGCACCGCTCGCGAACGTCTGGGTCGCCGCCCGCGAGGCCTATCGGCGGGTGCTGGAGAACGTGACGCTGGCCGATGTCGTCGCGGGGAAGATGCCGCCGCAGGTGGCGGAGATGATCGAGCTGGAGAGCGCCTGGCGCTCCTTCGGGGTGCCGGCCGCTGACTGATCCACTGCCCGCCATCGGCCGCCTGGCACACACCCGCACCCGGGTGTGGGACGATCGTGCCGTGACGGACTGTGGCGCTCTGCTCGTTGCGCGCCTGCACGTCGACCTGGCGCGGGTCTCCAGCGCCGCGTGTCGCGCTCCGCGCTGACCCCGGCCCCCGCTCCAGCAGCCGTCCCGAGCTGCACCCCGCACCCGGCCGCGTCGCGCACGCCTCCCGTGCCGGCGCAGATGGAGAACCACTGACGTGTCCACCCCCACCCGCACCAGCAACCGGCCCCAGCGTGGCCAGGGCCAGTGGGCGCTCGGCTATCGCGAGCCGCTGAACCCGAACGAGCGGATGAAGAAGGACTCCGACGGCCTCGAGGTGCGCCAGCGGATCATCGACATCTACTCCAAGAACGGCTTCGACTCGATCGACCCCGGTGACCTGCGCGGCCGGATGCGCTGGTTCGGCCTCTACACCCAGCGGGCCCAGGGCATCCCCGGCGGCAAGACCGCCGTGCTGGAGCCCGAGGAGCTCGAGGACTCGTACTTCATGCTGCGCGCCCGGATCGACGGCGGTCAGCTGTCCAGCGACCAGCTGCGCGTCCTGGCGAGCATCAGCACCGACTTCGGCCGGGACGTCGCCGACGTCACCGACCGGCAGAACATCCAGTACCACTGGATCCGCATCGAGGACGTCCCCGAGATCTGGGACCGGCTGGAGTCCGTCGGCCTGTCGACCATGGAGGCCTGCGGCGACACCCCGCGGGTCATGCTCGGCTGCCCGCTGGCCGGCGTGCTGGACGACGAGGTCATCGACGCCACCGACGTGATCGCCGAGACGGTGGAGAAGTACGTCGGCGACCCGCAGTTCTCCAACCTGCCGCGCAAGTTCAAGACGTCGATGTCCGGCTGCGTCGACCACTGCACCGGCCACGAGATCAACGACGTCTCCTTCGTCGGGGTCGTCAACGAGCACGGCGAGGCCGGCTACGACCTGTGGGTCGGCGGCGGGCTGTCGACCAA